>QMPZ01000001.1 GCA_003648815.1 Candidatus Aerophobota bacterium
CTAAGGCGTAAAAATGGTGATTACACCTACTTTGCTGCAGACATCGCCTATCACCGGAACAAGTTTAGTCGGGGATTTGATTACCTCATCGATATATGGGGCGCGGATCACATTGGATATGTCCCTCGTATGAAGGCCGCTATCCAGGCTTTGGGTTATCCCCGGGAAAGTCTGAGGATAATTATATATCAGCTGGTCAGCTTAATAAGGGAGGGAGAAAAGATACCTGCTTCTACCAGGGAGGGTAAGTTCATCTCCTTGAGAGAGGTGCTAAGGGAGGTGGGGAAAGACGCCTGTCGGTTCTTCTTCCTGTCCCGGACCTGTGACTCCCACCTTGATTTTGACCTTGAGCAGGCGAAAAAACAAACCCCTGAAAACCCTGTCTTCTACATTCAGTATGCCCATGCCCGTATCTGTAGTATTCTGGAGAAGGCAAGAGAGAAGGGAATAAAGATGGAGGAATTCGATGAGGCTTGCCTGAAGCTGTTAAGGAATCCGGAGGAAATGGAATTGATGAAACAACTGGCCCTTTTACCTGATGAGGTCAAGGAGGCGGCGGAGAGCCTCGAGCCTCATCGTCTTACCACCTATCTGGAGAACTTAGCTTCTCTTTTTCATCAGTTTTATACCAAACATAGGGTGATAAATGAGCACGAAGAGTTGACCCATGCTCGTCTGTCCCTGGTCAAGGCGATAAAAATCGTCTTAAGGGATGTACTTAATCTACTGGGAATTTCTGCTCCCCGGAAAATGTAGCCCTCCTTCATCGAAGATAATTAAAAAACACTTAAGAGAATCATCACAGGAAAAGAGGATAATTTTCTATGCTCTGTGGGATTAACTGGTATATACTCCGAGAAGGGATGGGAAGAGGGGAAGCTTATGAGCGATGTCGAGGTAAGGAAATATAGAGCTCAGGATAGGCAAAGCATAAGGGATATCTGTTGTGATACGGGCTTTTTTGGCAGACCAATCGAACTCGTCTTCAGGGACAGGGAGCTGTTTGCGGACCTTTTCACCAGGTATTATACCGATGAGGAACCTGAGTCAGCGTTTGTCGCTGAATGTAAGGGAGAGGTGATAGGTTATCTTCTCGGGTGTAAGGATAGCAAAAAATTCAGAAAATACCTTATCAGCAAGGTGATACTTCCTCGCTTACCCGAGCTTATCTGGAGATATTTTACCTGGTATGATAAGAGGGACAGAGAGTATGTGAGGTGGCTGCTATTCAGAAGCTGGAAAGAGATGCCAAAGACGCCCGAGAATGCTGCACACTTCCATTTCGATTTAAGGAAGGAATATAGGGGAAAGGGGATAGGCAAGCGGCTTTTAAACAGGTTTATCATTTACCTTAAGGAGAATAAGGTAAAAAGGGTCTATGGAGGAGTTCTCTCCTTTGAGAGGAAGAGGACGGAAAAATTATATAGAAGGGTAGGTTTTAAGATTTATGACAAGAAAAAGGTGAGTATGTGGAAAGATGAGGGTGGGGAGAAAATTTTTTGGTTGCGTGTTGTAAAGGAGATAGGCGAGGAAAATGAACCCTAAGGGGAAAAAGTATCTGGTTGTTTCCGTACATGATGTGAGTCCGGCTTTCGGTGGCGAGGTAAGGGAGATAGTTTCTGAGCTTAAAAATCAAAAAATTCACAAAAAAAGCATTCTGGTCATTCCAGAATATCAGGGTAGATACAGCATTTTAAAGGATAGTGAATTTTTGAGCTGGCTTTATTCCTTAAGAGAAGAGGGTGATGAGATCGTCCAGCATGGGTATGAACACATCTCCAGAAATAGGAGATATGGCTCTTTTAGAGACTATCTTATAGGGGAATTCTTCGCACAAGGATGTGCGGAGTTTCAAAACAGTGGTTATGAGGAGGCGAGGGATAAAATTAAAAAGGGTAGGGAAATTCTATCTCAAGCCGGCATAATCTGTGAAGGGTTTATCCCTCCTGGATGGTTGATGAGCCCGGAGGCAAACAGGGCAGTCATGGATGAGGGTTTCAAATATACAGCTTTTATAAAGGTTGTCAGAGACTACAGGAATGGACTAAATGTAAAGTCCGAGGTCATCAGGTTTGTCCCTCAGAATAGAATTGCTGAATATATAAAGGTGTTCTACAATGCCTATCTTCTAAGAGGTCCTCTGAGGGATAAGGAACTCGTAAGGGTGGCCATTCATCCTCAGGATGTTCGAGCGGAGAAGGCATTTGATTATCTGGTAAAAATTATAAGGAAACTGAAAAAAGAGAGGGTCATTCTTACCTATGTTGATTTTTTGAATCTATAAGATCAAAGGGCGATTGAAGTTCCCCTCAAGTGTCGTTTTCTTGAAGTATAGGAACTTATAAACATTTGTTTAATAAAGGGGGAGCAGCGAAGCGTTGAGGGGGGAAAGATTCCCCCCTCAAGTGTCGATAAGGGGAGCAGCGAAGCGTTGAGGGGGAAAACATCCCCCCTCAAGTGTCGTTGATAGATGAGGGGAAGTTTGACAGGGCAATGAATTTGTGATAGTCTTATGAAAAAACTTATGAAAAAATATGATGAGATGAAGAGATGGAAGGCTGCAGGAGGAAAGTAAGGATTCTGCTTTTATATGCAGGAACCCTCTCTGGACATAGACAAGCAGCCAGGGCTCTGAAACAGGCATTAAGTAAATTGTATCCTGAAGTAGAGATCAAAATGGAGAATATATTCCGATATGGACATCCTTGCTGGGGATGTCTTCTTGATCGTCTGTATCGCGTTTTAATAAAGTTCTTTCCCTGGTTTTGGGACCTCATCTGGGATAGCAAGGTAGTCTACTATCTGACCTACATGTTGAGGAGCTTTCTGTATCAGCTCAATTACTTTCGGCTTTACAGAAAGCTTATTCTTCCGTTCAATCCTCAGGCTGTGATATGTACCTTTAACATAGCCTGTGCTCTTTGCTCTGTCATAAAGAAAAAGAGAGACGTAGATTACCTTTTAGCTGCCGTCCCTACCGATTTTTGCCTGCATCCCTATTGGGTCTATAAAAATGTAGATGTTTACTTTCTCCCCCATAAGGGTTTAGAAAAAGACCTCATAAACAGAGGAATTGACCCGGATAAGGTCCAGATTACGGGAATTCCCATCTCTTTGGACTTTTCTATGTCCAAGGATAGGAAGAAATTGAGGGAAAAATGGGGTATAAATGAGGGCCTTTTCACCATCCTCTTAATAGGAGGAGGGCAGGGAATGGGGCCTTTAAAGGAAATTGTGCTTGCGCTGAATAACTGTGAACTTCCTATTCAACTGCTGGTGGTGACGGGAACGAATCGTCATCTGAGAAGAAAACTTCAAAAGATACAACCTGAGTTAAGTTTCCCCTCGAGAATTTTGGGATATACTCGAGAGGTTGCTGAATTAATGGAAATCTCCGATTTGTTGATAAGTAAGCCTGGAGGGCTTACCGTCGCCGAAGCCCTTGCTACAGAGACTCCCTTGGGAATTCTCGATTCCTTAGCTGGTCAGGAGAGGAGAAATCAGGAACTTCTTCTCAAAAAAGGGGTAGCATTTGAGTTAAAGGACAGACAGGACATAATTGGTTTAATTCGCAAACTTCTGGACAGTTCCTTTGATCTGGAAGATTGGCGGGGAAGAGTGAGAAAATTGGCCCGTCCTCGAGCAGCACAGGATATTGCCAGAAGGATTATGCATCTGGTGGAGGAGAGGATGGACAGATCTAAGGAAGTTAAGGGAGGTTCGATTGAAGATAGAATACCTTCAAATATCAGGTAGAAATACTTCCTATGCTTATGCCACAGGTAGAATAAGGGGATTAGAGAAGCAGCTTTTAAAAGAGGGTGATTTTGCTCGGATAAAGGAAGCTGAGGGATTAAGAGAGGTCCTCCAGATACTAAGTAAAACTTTTCCCTATTCAGAGTCTATGAAAAAGGTGGAAAAAGATGAGGAATTTGAAATTGGGCTGGAGGAGGAGCTGAAGAGGACCTATGAAGACCTGCGAAGTTTTTGTCCTGAGCCGGATCTGGTGGATTTGTTCTGGTTTGAATATGATTTTCATAACCTGAAGGTTCTTTTTAGAATTTACCTCCAAGGGAAAACCTCCGAGCCGGGAAAAGACCTTTTCATTTCGGGAACGCAAGATCCTCAGGTTTTAGAAGAGGCTTTGAGAACTCGAAACTTTACTGCTCTTTCTCCCGAGTTTCAGGGATTGCTGAAGGAAAGCCTCTCTTTTGTAAAAGAAAATTCTCACCCGCAGGATGTGGACAGTTTCCTGGATAGAAGGCTTTTTAAGTGGCTATCCTTTAAGGTGAGAAATTATTCTGATCCTTTTCTGGATGAGCTGCTTCAAATAAAAATAGACCGCTTTAACCTCCTTTCCTTTCTTCGGATTAAGTTCTGGAAGGTCTCAGATGAGAAAAAGCTTTTGGACAGGACCTTAGTAGACGGAGGAATGGTCGAAAGGGAAAGATTATTGAAGCTCGCTGGAGGATCGGAGGAGCTTTTGGCCAGGGAGCTCGAGAATACGGATTATGGAAGGGCAGTGGAAGAAGTCCTGAAGGAAGAAGCTCAGGACTCACTTGTCTCCTTGGGTAAGTTCTTCGATGAATATATTCTAAGACATACCAAAAGAGGTTCTTATGTAACCTTTGGAAGAGAACCTTTAGTCAATTATATCCTCCTTAAAAAACGGGAGATAAAGAATTTGAGGAGGATCTTACGAGGAAAGATGGCTGGCCTTTCACAAAGTCAGATAGAGAGGTATGCTTATGCTTAAGATGGCCGTAATCGGAGATAAGGAGACCTGTCTTCCCTTTCGAGGAGTGGGGGTAGAGGGGATAGTTTGCGAGAAAACTGAGGAAGTAAAAAAAATTCTCAGACAGAGGTTTGAGGAGGGATATGGGGTTATCTTCATTGCGGAATCGCTGGCGGCAGAATGCCTGGAAATGATTGAGGAGTTGACGGAGAAAAGGTCTATGCCCATTATAACCATCATTCCCGATTTTTTAAAGAAATCACCGGGCATAACTGAGAGCAGGCTCAAAAACTGGTTGAGAAGAGCGGTGGGGATAGATATCAGTAAGATGAGGGACTAAGTTGTTAAGCCAGAAAGAAGTCCTTTCCATTTTCAGGGAAAAGGGAGCATTAAAGGAAGGACATTTTGAGCTTTCCTCAGGTCTGCATAGCGGAGAATATGTTCAAGCGGCTTTAGTGCTTCAATATCCTTCATACGCTGATAAGCTGTGCAGGTCTTTATCTTGTTATTTCGAAGAGGAGAATGTTCAGTTGGTGATAAGTCCAGCTATAGGAGGGATAATAGTAGGACAAAAGGTCGCCGAGGTCTTAGGAGCACGTGCCATCTTCGCTGAAAGAGTCCAGGGAAAACTTGTCTTAAGAAGGGGGTTTGATATAAGCTACGGAGAAAGAACCTTGATAGTTGAGGATGTAATTACTACAGGAGGTTCTGTCAGAGAGATCATAGAAATAGTGGAGGCTAAAGGCGGCATAGTTGTGGGAGTAGGCTGCTTGGTAGATCGGAGTGAAGGGAGGGCGGTATTTTCACTGGGAAAGGATAAAAAGAAGGTAATTCGACCAAAAAGTCTTTTGAGTTTGAGGCTACAGACCTATAGCAAGCAAGATTGTCCTTTGTGCAGGAAGGGGCTGCCCTTGAGTAGACCAGGAAGCAGAAAAGATGAGAAAAAAAGTTATTTATAGAGAGCTAATTAATCCGGGGAATTTGTTCTCCTTTGAGGTGAGCATCAAGGAAAGTGATCTGTTAGTACTGGCGGACAAAAATTTACCCAAGCGGACGGAAGAGGCTTTAATTTGGTGTCGCAAGGATATAGAACAATATATCTATCAAAATCCCATTTTTAAGACCTCTTTTGAACCTATTCCCGTGAAGGAAGATATGCCACCCATTGTCAGGGCTATGACTGAGGCAGCTCAAAAGGCTAATGTGGGACCTATGGCTGCGGTAGCGGGAGCGATAGCTGAGTTTGTGGGGAAAAAGCTCTTAAATTTCTGTCATCAGGTGATAGTGGAAAACGGAGGGGATATCTTTATGCAGGTCAAGAAGAAAAAAATAGTCGGCATTTACGCTGGAAGTTCACCTCTATCAGGCAAGATTGCTCTGGAGATAGAACCTCGGGACACTCCCATAGGCATTTGCTGTTCAGCAGGAACTTTTGGGCATTCCTTAAGCCTGGGGGAGGCGGATGCGGTAGTCGTCCTTTCTCCTTCGACTGCCTTGGCTGACGCCCTTGCTACAGCTGTAGGAAATATGGTAAAGAAGGAGAGCGATGTTCAGAAGGGCCTGGATTTCTTGAGAAAGATCCCCGAGGTTTATGGAGGGCTGATCATAAAGGGGAAGAGATTGGGAGCTTGGGGAAAGATAAAAATTGTGGGGAGAGCTTGAGAATGGACGAGCACTTGAGGGAGAGATGGCTTTTAGTTTGGGAAAAAAATAAGAAAAGGTTCTTTTTATATACCTTGTTGGTATTAGCGGTGGCGGGCATTTTAACAGGGCTTTCCATCTTTCGAAATGAGATGGACAAAAAAGCCTGGGCAAAATTTAACTTAGCCACCACTTATTTTCAGCAGGCACAAAGCAGCGAAGATGATAAAGGAAGACTGGCTAAGTATCAAAAGGCAAAGTCCTTATACGAGGAAGTTCTTTCTCGATATCCCTGGGCTAAGGTGAGGAAGGAGGCTCTTTTCTATCTGGGAAACTGTCTTTATTGTCTTGGAGAATACAAACAGGCAGGCCAGATTTTGCAAAAGTTTTGTAGAAGATATGAGGATGACTACTTTTTTCCCTGGGCAGAGATCAAGCTCGCCTTTGCCTACGAGCAACAGGGACAATATGAAGAGGCTATAAAGACCTATGAGGAGCTATTGAAGAAATATCCTGACAACGTACTCGCTCCCCAAGCCCTTTTGGGAATGGCAAGATGCCTTGAGCTTCAGGGAAAGTGGAATGAGGCTCTGTCTAAGTATGAGGAGCTTGTTTCTCGCTATCCCTTATCCAGTGAGGCTGCTTTAGGTGAGGTCCAAATTCAGAGGCTAAAAGGAGAAAGAAAGGTCATTATGAGTGAAGGGTGAAGAGTGAAGGGTGCGCATAAACGCTCACCTCAAAATATCGGAGATTGACAAATTAACTTTTTAAGATAAATATTATAAAAGAAACTTTAAAGGAGGAGAGGGGAAAAGTGATTTCCGATAAGAGGAGGAAGAAGACAAAGATCAACAAACACAAGAGAAAGAAAAAACGCCGGGCAAACAGATATAAAAATAAATAAGTAAGAAGGATAGATCAATTGAACGAAATAAAGGAATGGATACGGGTTCGTTTTGCTCCAAGCCCTACAGGGCAGCTCCATATAGGAGGAGCGAGGACAGCTCTCTTTAACTGGCTGTTTGCTCGACATCACAGGGGTAAGTTTATCCTCAGGATAGAGGATACCGATGTTGAGCGATCCAGCGAGCACTTTGTCCGCTCGCTTATAAAGGATCTCAGGTGGTTAGGACTGGATTGGGATGAGGGGCCCGATGTGGGGGGAGATTACGGACCTTATTTTCAGTCTCAAAGAGGGGACATCTATAAATACTACGCTCTCAAGCTTTTAAAGGAGGGCAAGGCCTATTTTTGTTATTGTACTCCTGAGGAGCTTGAGGAGGAAAAAAGGAGGATGCAGAGGGAGGGAAAGCCTCCTAAGTATAGTGGCCGTTGCCGAAACCTTACCCCTCGTCAAAGACGAATGTTTGAGAGCGAAGGAAGAGAGCCCACGATAAGGTTCAAGGTTCCTGAAAAGGGGATTACCTCTGTCAAGGATCTGATTCGGGGCGAGGTTTGCTTTGAAAACAGGCTCTTAGGTGACTTCATTCTGCTCAAGTCTAATGGAATGCCTACTTTTAACTTTGCCAACGTAATTGATGATTCCTTGATGGGGATAAATTATGTGATAAGAGGGGATGACCATCTTTCTAATACGCCACGACAAATCTTACTTTATCAGGCGCTAAACTTTAAGGTCCCTAAGTATGCTCATCTGCCTATGATCCTCGGAAGCGATGGGACAAAGTTAAGCAAAAGACATGGAGCTACCTCTATATCTTATTATAGAGAAAAGGGTTATCTTCCCTGGGCTCTGGTAAATTACCTGGCTCTTTTGGGATGGTCCACTCCTGACAGTCAGCAGCTTTTTGAAAGGGAGGAGCTTATCCAGAAGTTCTCCTTGGAGAGGGTGGGGAAAAGTTCAGCCATCTTTGATCCTAAGAAACTGGAGTGGATGAACGGAGAATATATCCGCAGGAGTAAACCGGAGCGGTTGGTCGAGTTGCTCCTTCCCTACCTTGAGAGGGCAGGTTTGATAGGCAGGAGAATAGATCCCTCGACTCGGGAAAAGATTACAAGGGTAGTCGAGTTAGAACAGGATAGACTCAAGGTTCTCTCCGAGTTCGTTGACCTGGCCGATTTTTTCTTTAAGCGGAACTTTACCTACGATTCCCAGGCGGTCACGAAGATACTGAAGAGACAATATGTTCCCTCTTTACTGGGGGAGATGAGGAAAAGAATTGAGCGGATGAGCTCCTTTGATGCGGAAAGCCTGGAGAAGATGGCTCGCAGTTTAAGCGAGGAGCTTTCTCTGTCCACGAGCAAGGTATTTCATCCCTTGCGAGTTGCTTTGACAGGAAAAATGAAGGGTCCGGGTTTGTTCGAGTTAGCGGAGGTGTTGGGGAAAGAGGAGACCCTGAGGAGGATTGATAGAACCTTAAAAAAGCTGAAGACCGAATACGTTTGACGGTGTTTTGGGGGATCGGCTAGTGGTAGGCCACAAGACTCTGGATCTTGGAGCGGAGGTTCGAATCCTCCTCCCCCAGCCAGATGGCGCTATCGTCTAGGGGACAAGGACAGGTGGTTCTCAGCCATCAGACCGGGGTTCGAATCCCCGTAGCGCCATCAACTTTTTTAATTATATAAAATCGGAGATTTTGCATGAAGACCTACATACCCAAAGTTGAAGATATTGAGAAAAGGTGGTATCTGGTAGATGCGGAGGGGAAGGTGTTGGGCAGACTGGCGAGTAAAATCGCCAGGATTCTCTCGGGCAAGAACAAGCCCATCTACACCCCCCATCTGGATGTGGGTGATTTTGTGGTGGTGATAAACGCCGAGAAGGTGCGGGTAACCGGTGGCAAGGAGAAGAAAAAGATTTATTATCATCACTCAGGATATCCAGGGGGGCTGAAGAGTTGGACCTATGAGGAACTTTTGAAGAAGGACCCCTCAAGGATAATCAGAAAGGCTGTTCAGGGAATGCTTCCTAAGAATAAGCTTGGCAGGCGAATGCTCAAGAAACTTAAGGTTTATCCGGGTCCCGAACATCCTCATCAGGCTCAAAAACCGCAAAAGATAGAGTTATAACGAGGAGATTGAGATGGCACCTTCTTTATGGGAAAAGATTGAGGAGACGAAAAAGTTCATCCAGGCCAGGACAAATATCAAGCCCCACATAGGGATAATTCTGGGTACAGGCTTGGGGGCTTTAGCGGAGAAGATAGAGGAAAAAGAGGTAATCCCCTACCGGGATATTCCCAATTTTGCTGTCTCCACCGCTCCGGGGCAGGAGGGAAACTTGATCCTGGGCAGGCTTGGCGGCAAGGAAGTGATGGCGATGCAGGGAAGATTTCACCTCTACGAGGGTTATTCCTTAGAAGTGATAACTTTTCCCGTAAGGGTAATGAGGGCAATGGGGGCAGCTTTCTTAATTGAGTCCAACGCAGCGGGAGGGATAAATCCCAATTTCAGGGCAGGAGATTTGATGGTCATCACTGATCACATTAACCTGACCGGACACAATCCCCTCATCGGTCCTAACGACGAGAGGTTAGGTCCGCGTTTTCCCGATATGTCTGAGCCTTATGACAATGAGCTGATTGAGCTTGCTGAAAGGATTGCCTTAGAGGAAAGGATTAAGCTGCATAAGGGGGTCTACGCCGGGGTGACCGGGCCGAACTTTGAGACCCGAGCTGAGTACAGGTTTTTATATAGAATTGGGGCGGATGCCGTGGGGATGTCCACCGTTCCAGAGGTGATCGTGGCCAAACATAGCGGCCTGAGGGTATTGGGCATCAGTTGCATCACTGATGAGTGTGTGCCGGATAGGTTAGAGCCTGTTGACTCCGACAAGGTCATCAGCGTGGCAAGGAAAGCGGAGCCGCGGATGACCAAGCTGGTAAAAAGGATAATAACTGAGATGTAAAAGGTGAAATGAATGGACTACAGCAAGACCCTTAACCTTCCTAAGACAAAGTTTCCCATGAAGGCAAATCTCCCCAGAAGGGAGCCGTGGATCTTGAACCTCTGGAAGGAAAAGAAGATATATGAAAAGATCAGGGAAAGGAGGAAGGGTGCTCCTAAGTATGTTCTTCACGACGGTCCCCCCTATGCTAACGGGGATATACATTTAGGACAGGTGTTCAACAAGATTCTTAAGGATATAGTGATAAAGTATAAGACGATGCAGGGATTTGATGCTCCTTTCATTCCCGGATGGGATTGTCATGGACTTCCTGTGGAACATCAGCTCTTCAAGAAACTCCGGATAAACAAAGACGAGATTTCCCAGCTGGAATTTAGAAAGAAGGCAAGAGATTATGCCTATCAATTTGTCGAAAGGCAGAGGGAACAGTTCAAGAGGCTGGGGGTTTTTGCTCGCTGGGAAGAGCCTTATCTTACCATGGATCCATCTTACGAGGCGGAAATTATAAAAGCCTTTGGCAGTTTAGCCAGGGATGGATATATTTATAGAGGTTTGAAACCCATTCACTGGTGTTCCAAATGTCAGACAGCTTTGGCTGAGGCGGAGATAGAGTACAAAGAGAAAGCCGACCCCTCTGTTTACGTCAAATTTCCCTTAAAGGATGCCCTTAAATCTATGCCATCGGACCTGCCCGTTTATCTTTTGATCTGGACGACCACCCCCTGGACTCTTCCGGCAAACATGGCGATTGCAGTTCATCCTGATATCTTATATTGCCTGCTTAGAGTAGGGGAGGAGGCCATCATTCTGGCAGCTGATCTCGTGGAAAGGGTCGCAGAAGAGGCGGCAATAAAAGAGAAGAAGGTATTGCTCAGCTTTAGGGGAAAGGAGCTTGAAGGGATAAGATATGAGCATCCCTTTATGAAGAGAGAATCTCGGGTGTTCACCGCTGACTTCGTAAACTTACAAGAGGGAACGGGATGTGTTCATATTGCTCCTGGACATGGAGAGGAGGATTATCTTTTAGGTCTTAAGCACGACCTTCCTATCTTTTCCCCGGTGAACGAGAAGGGAGAGTTTACCTCTGAAATACAGGATTTTGAAGGGATCTCTGTTTTTGAGGCCAATCCCCTGATCATCCAAAGACTCAAGGAAGGAGGATATTTGTTTTATGCTGGACAAATTCTTCATTCCTATCCTCATTGCTGGCGTTGTAAGTCTCCCTTGATCTTCCGTGCTACTTCGCAGTGGTTTTTGGATATGGATAAACACAATTTGAGGGAAAAAGCGATAGAGGTTGTTGACAAGAAGGTTGAGTGGATTCCTCCTCAAAGCAAGGCGAGAATGGAAAGTATGCTCAAGCAATGTCCAGATTGGTGTCTTTCTCGACAGAGATACTGGGGCGTGGGGATTCCCGTACTCTACTGTGAGGAGTGTGGAAAGCCTATATTAAGTGATGAGGTCATTAGGCGAGTTGAGAGTTTAGTCAGGCAGTGGGGTGCTGACATCTGGTTTAAGAAAAAGGTGGAGGAGATAATTCCTCCTGGATTTAAGTGTCCTCACTGTGGGGCAGATAGGTTCAGGAAAGAGCAGGATATTATGGACGTATGGTTTGAGTCCGGGGTATCCCATGAGGCAGTGGTCGCCCAGGAGGAATCTCTAAGGGAGCCTGCTGACCTTTATCTGGAGGGCTCAGACCAGCATCGAGGTTGGTTTCAGAAGTCTCTCCTCACCTCCTTAGCCCTCAAGGGAAGAGCTCCCTTCCGAAGGGTCCTCACTCATGGATTTATTGTGGACTCTGAAGGAAGGAAGATGTCCAAATCCATAGGCAACGTGATAGACCCCCAGCAGATTATAAAGGATAAGGGAGCGGATGTGTTAAGACTGTGGGTCTCCTTAGAGGATTACGCTCAGGATATTCGCGTCTCCGAAAAGATTTTAAGTTATGCCGTGGAGGTGTATCGAAAAATAAGAAATAGCTTTAAGTTCCTTCTGGGAAATCTTTACGATTTTGACCCCGTCGAGGACAGCGTATCCTTTGATGAGATGCGGGAGGTGGACAGATTAATACTTTCCCGTCTTCAGGGATTAATCGGGCAGATAACTTTTAGTTTTGAGACATTTAAGTTTCATGAAGCTATCCGTCTTTTCCATAACTTCCTCACCAATGAGCTAAGTTCATTTTATTTTGACATCTTAAAGGACAGGCTCTACACCTTTCCAGCCAAATCTAAGGAAAGAAGGTCTGCTCAAACAGTGCTCTATCAGCTCCTGTTTAGTTTGACCAGATTGATTGCCCCTGTCCTTTCCTTTACCTCTGAGGAGATATGGGAGTATCTTAAAAGCTCAGGGTTCAAAGCCCAAAACCTTGAGGAGAGCATTTTCTTGACCTCCTGGCCCAAAGCTGAGGACAGATTAGTAGACAAGGAGCTGGAGGAGAAGTGGAGCAGGATAATGGAGCTCAGAGATAAGGTGCTGAAGAAATTAGAGGAGGCCAGGCAGTCGAGGACAATTTCTTCTTCCTTAGAGGCAAAGGTCATTATAAATGCATCTGATCCTCTTTTTTCTCTCTTAAAGGGTTTGGGCGAGCAATTAAAGGAAGTCCTCATCGTCTCTCAGGTGGAGCTGAAGGAGAAAGAGGGAGAAGTGGAGGTTAAGGTAGAAAGGGCCGAGGGAAGAAAATGTGAGCGTTGCTGGAACTACAGTCCTTATGTCGGGGAGAACAAAAGACATCCCACCCTCTGTGAGAGATGCTGGAAGGTGGTGAGTTAACCCTCCGAACCACCTCAGGGTAATATAAATATTCTACTTTTTAAGGATAACCTGTCAAAAGATGCCTCAGCAGGGTAAGTTTAGTTATGAATTTATCGTAGAAGAAGAAGGGAAAAGGTTGGACCTCTTTTTGAAGGAATCTCTTCCTCAATTTTCCCGTTCTTTTATTCAGAAGCTCATCAGAAAGGGAAAGGTCACCGTAAACGGAAAGACCTCAAAGACGGCCTATCATATTAAGAAAGGGGACGAGGTTAGCATCAGCATTCCTTCACTACCCGAGCTAAAGGTGGAGGCAAGACCCATCCCCTTAGATGTCTTGTGGGAGGATGAGGAGATTCTGGTGATAAATAAACCTGCCGGCATGTTAGTTCATCCAGCTTTACCCTGTGTAAGAGACGATACCTTAGTCAATGCTCTTTTATTCCACTGTGCTCATCTTTCTCAGGTAGGTGGCATTCTCCGACAGGGGATTGTGCATCGGCTGGATAAGGATACATCTGGAGTGATGGTGATAGCAAAGGACGATCGCAGTCATCTCTCCTTAGCCACTCAGTTCCGCAAGCGCGTGGTAAAAAAGGTATATGTAGCTCTGGTGAGGGGAAGACCTCCTGAGGACGAGGGAAGGATAGAGCTGCCGATAGGAAGAAATCCGCAGGACGGAAGAAAAATGAGCATAGGTGGGAAATTCAGCCGTGAGGCGATTACCCACTATCGAGTTTTAAAGGAGTGGGAAAGGTGGAGTTTGCTGGAGCTATATCCAAAGACGGGAAGAACTCATCAGATTCGCCTTCACCTGCACTCAATTAACTGTTTTTTGGTAGGGGATAAGATTTACGGAGGCAGGATGGCGAAGGATTTTCCTTATAGGGTAGAGCGGGGGATGCTACATGCCAGGACTTTGGGCTTTTTCCATCCTCAAAGAGGAGAATGGATGGAGTTTGAGGCTCCACTACCCGAGGATATGAAAAGAGCAATTAACTGTCTTGATCTCTCCCTTGCTTGAGGAGAAAAAAATATCTTTTATGGGAGGATATCAGTGTCCTTGGAGGGTAAGGTAGCCGTGGTTACGGGAGGAGGCAGGGGTATAGGCAGGCAGGTTTGCCTGAGATTGGCTCGGGAAGGGGCGAAGATAGTCATATTTGACCTTGAGGAGGATTCGTCCCGGAAGGTTGTTGAGGAGATAGAGAGCAAAGGAGGAGAGGCTTTTTTCATCAGGGTAGATGTTGGAGAGCTTGAACAGGTAGATGAGGCAGTAAAGAGGGTGATTGACAAATTTAAGCGGGTTGATATATTAATCAACAACGCTGGAATAACTTGCGATAGGCTGCTTTTAAGGATGGAGGAGGAGGACTGGGATAAGGTTTTAAAGGTCAACCTGAAAGGTGCTTTTAATTGTTTGAAGGCAGTTGCAAAACCTATGGTAAGACAAAGATGGGGAAGAATCATAAACATCTCCTCCACTGTGGGACTGAGAGGAAACGCGGGGCAGGCAAACTATGCTGCTTCCAAGGCAGGAATTATTGGTCTGACCAAATCAGCAGCTAAGGAGCTTGGCCGGCGTGGTATCACCGTTAACGCCGTTGCTCCTGGATTTATCGATACTCCTATGACCAGGAAACTGGACGAGAGGACAAAAAAGGAATTTATCTCCCTTATTCCCCTTCGTCGAGCAGGAAGAGCTGATGAGGTGGCAAGTTTAGTCGCTTACCTGGCTTCTGATGAGGCTTCATACATCACAGGTGAGGTAATTAAGGTAGATGGTGGGATGGCTATGTAGTTAAACTGTATTTAGCGGATCTAAAGCCTGCGCTCATTGACAGGCACTTTTAACTATCATAAAAAAGATAAAAAGATAAAGCTTAAGGGAGGTTAAAGGAATGACGAGAGATGAGATCTTAAAGAAAGTTCAAGAGATCACCAGCGAACAATTAGGAGTGGATGAGTCTCAGATCACCCCTGAGGCTAAATTTGTGGACGATCTGGGAGCGGATTCGTTGGACACGGTGGAGTTGATAATGGCCCTGGAGGAGGAGTTCAATCTGGAGATTTCCGATGAGGAGGCGGAGAAACTGACCACCGTGCAGAAGGTGGTGGACTACATTGAGGACCACTTAGAGGAAAATTAGGAAGATGGGTTGCGAAATTCATCCCTTAAGGGGTGGGATATGAAGCGTCGAGTGGTAGTTACGGGAATGGGTGTGGTCTCACCCATTGGCATCGGCGTGGAAGAATTTAAAAAGGCCCTCTTTTCCGGGAAAAGTGGGGTGAGAAGGATAACGCTTTTTGATCCCTCATCCTATCGTTCTCAGATAGCAGGAGAGGTGAGGGATTTTGACCCTCGAAAGTATCTGTCACCTAAGGAAATTAAGCGAATGGACAGGTTCACTCAATTTGGGATGGTGGCGGCAGAAGAAGCGATAAGGCAGGCAGGGATAAACTTTGAAGAGGAGGATACCAGCCGGATGGGGGTTTTGGTGGGATCAGGTGTGGGTGGCCTGTCCACTATAGAGAGGGAAGAGGGTAATCTGCTTAGAGGAGGCCCTCAGAAGGTAAGTCCCTTTTTAGTTCCCATGTTGATCACCGATATTGCCTCTGCCCAGGTTGCTATTCGCTATAGGCTATCGGGACCTAACCTCTCTATTTCTACCGCCTGCGCTACGGGTAATCACTCCATTGGAGAGGCTTTCAGAGTTATCCAGAGAGGAGAGGCGGATCTGATGATTGCCGGCGGAGCTGAGGCCGCGATTACCCCTTTGGGGTTAGCAGGTTTTTGCTCGATGAGGGCTTTGTCCACTCGGAATGAGGAACCAGAGAAAGCTTCCCGCCCCTTCGACAGGGAGAGGGATGGCTTTGTGATAGGGGAGGGGGCAGGGGTTGTGGTTTTAGAGGAGTTAAATCGAGCCAGAAAGAGAGGTGCGACCATCCTGGGAGAGATAATAGGGTTTGGTATGACTGCTGATGCCTATCATATAACCCAACCAATTCAAGATGGACGGGGCATCAAGGAGGCTATGCTCAGGGCATTGAAGGACGCCGGAGTTTCTCCTCAAGAGGTCGATTATATAAATGCCCATGGTACCTCCACCCCCCTTAATGATCGGATAGAGACCCAGGCCATTAAGGATCTCTTTGGTGAGCATGCCTATAGAGTACCGGTGAGTTCTACCAAGTCTATGACCGGACATCTCTTAGGTGCAACAGGAGGTGTGGAACTAATTGCTTGCCTTTTAGCCCTCAATGAAGGAGTTATTCCCCCCACCATTAACTATGAAAATCCCGACCCTGAATGCGATCTGGACTATGTACCTAATAAAGCCAGGAAGCTCAATATAAAGATAGCCTTATCCAACTCCATGGGTTTTGGAGGACATAATGCAGTATTAATAGTTAAAAAATACGAGGAATAGATGTGAGCTTTGATTTAGCTCGAAAAAGACAACTGGAGGAATTTCAGAGAAGGTTGGGCATTAAGTTTTCCAACCTGGAGCTTTTTGATCAAGCCTTGACCCATATCTCTTATGCTAAATCTTTGGACAAAGAGGACATTCCCTATAATGAGAGACTGGAGTTCTTAGGGGATGCGGTGCTGGAGTTGGTGGTGGCGGAATATCTGTTCCGAAGATATCCCAACTCAAGCGAGGGAGATCTTTCCAAGCTTCGCTCTATAATTGTCTCCGAGGAAGCACTTTCTTATTGTGCCCGAAAGATCAAGGTAGGAGATTATCTTTTGGTGGGCAAGGATCAGGAGGGAATTCGCTCTCAAAGTGCCTTATTAGCTGATGCCTATGAGGCGATAATTGGAGCTCTTTATCTTGATGGAGGACTTGAGGTAGTGCGGGATTTCATATTGAGAATACTCCTTAAAGAAGAGGAAAAGATCAAGGAGATAAGGGATTTTAAGTCCAGGCTTCAGGAATATACCCAGTCTCTTTACAAGTCCATTCCTGAGTATGAGACAGTTCAGGAGGTTGGTCCTGATCATAATAAGACGTTTAAGGTTAGGGTGAAGGTAGAAGGAAGAGTTTTGGGAGAAGGATGGGGTTCAACTAAAAGAAAGGCAGAAAAGATGGCTGCTAAGTGTGCCTGGGAGAAGATAGAACAGGCAAGGGGTGAGAAGTGAGGGGGAGCAAGGATGAGCTCGCTTTTAATCAGTGCTTCAGGGGTGCGAGGGATAGTGGGCGAGGCGCTTACTCCTGAGGTGGCAGTCAGATTTTCCGCTGCTTTTGGGAGGTTCGTTAAGGGTGGTGCGGTGGTTGTGGGTTCAGATACCCGTACCTCAAACGAGATGTTCAGATACGCTGTTTTTAGCGGTTTGCTTTCCACCGGTTGCACGGTCATAGATGTGGGAATTTGCCCTACTCCCTCGTTGCAGCTCTTAGTGGAAAGCTTAGGGGCTGACGGAGGAGTTGCTATTACCGGAAGCCATAATCCTGTAGAATGGAATGCCTTGAAGTTTATCCGGGGTGACGGCCTCTTTCTCTATCCCGAGGAAGGAGAAAGGCTCCTGCAGATATATCAGGAGGATAGAATAAGACGGGTAGCCTGGGACAGGATAAGAAAGGTTCGTAGGGAAGAGTCCGCCATAGAAAATCATATAAGAAGGATTTTAAGTGTAGTAGATAGGGAAAAGATCAAAAGGAAAGGATTTAAAGTGGTCATCGATGCCTGTAATGGCGCAGGCGCATTGATCAGTCCTGAGGTTCTCCGACGTTTGGGATGCAAGGTGATAAAGCTTAACTGTGAGCCTAACGGTATTTTTCCCCATCCTCCGGAGCCGGTTCCCTCAAATTTGGGTGAGCTTTCCCGCGTGGTCAGAAACGAGGGAGCAGATATTGGCTTTGCTCACGATGCAGATGCGGATAGGGTAGCTCTTGTATCAGAGAAAGGAGAAGTCCCCCCGCCGCATTATTCCCTTCTTCTTGCGACGAGGTTCGTCCTTTCAAGGAAGCCAGGGACGGTAGTTACCAACCTTTCCACCACCCAGGCCTTAGAAGATATAGCAAAAGAGTATAACTGTGAGCTGATAAGGACAAAGGTCGGAGATATTTACGTATCTCGTTGTATGAGGGAGAAAAAGGCAACCATCGGCGGAGAGGGAAATGGAGGAGTAATTATTCCTGAAGTTCATTACGCCCGAGATGGGATTGCCGCTATGGCTTTATTATTAGAATATTTAGCTACCTGTCAGAGGCCCGTTTCAGAGTTGATTAAGGAGGTACCGCGCTACTATATGATTCAGAAGAAAGTGAAATTTCCCAGAGAAAACTTTCCTTCTCTTGAAGGAAATTTAAAGAGGAAGTTTAAGGAAGACGAGCTCAACTTTCTCGATGGTGTTAGAATCAACCTGAAGGAGGGTTGGATTCATATAAGAGCATCTGGCACAGAGCCTGTAACTCGCATAATTTCTGAGGCAAGAACTAAAGAAAAGGCGCAAGCTTTATATAATCTGGCTCTTGAGTATCTGAAATTGAGCAGGAAGTAACAGATGTTGACCGGTCCTTTATTTTGTTATATTATAAAATGACTAAATAAAATGAGGAGGTGAGATAGATGAGGGCGAGTTTAAAGGTAAAGCTTTTGAGGGCTTTGTTCGTAATTATGGCGCTTCTGCTCGCCGGGGGAGCTAATTACAAGTGGGGATAAGGAATAGGATCTATCTCTTTTACTTTCTGTAAAATAAGGGGGAGGAGTATTGCCCGAACTTTCGAGAAAAGTACGGTTATATGTAACTGCAGTTAGTATAGCGGGGATAGTTCTGTTAATTCGTTGGACATGGAGCATTACCTTTAGCTGGAAGTTGTTAGGAGAGTTTCCTTTTTGGGCATCTTTAGCCATACTTGCCGAGTTAGGCCCGGTAGCTCTACCACAGGGGGGATTTGTCACCTTAGGTTTTCCCATAAGCTTCGCTGTTCTTCTTATTTATGGTCCCGGTCTCAGTAGTTGGGTAGCTGTGTGCGGAACGATAGTCGAAGCTAAACGAAGGAAAAAAGGAGAGTGGTACGTAGTTTTATTTGACCAGACCCAACTTATTTTGTCGATATCAGCAGCCTGGATAGTTTACCAATATATGGGTGGAGAACCCATTACCTCTACCTCCTTAGGGCACATCCTCCCCATAGTGGCATCCGCTTTGGCTTACTTTTTAACCAACACCTTTTTAGTAAACACTGTCCTTGCTTTAGAAAAGGGAATCTCTGTCCTGGAAATGTGGTCAATTAACTTTAAGTGGACTGTCCCAAATTATCTGGCGCAAACTCCTCTTGGCTTTTTGATGGCTGTGCTCTACCGGCAAATAAGCTGGTGGGCTGTCCTGTTCCTATGCTTTCCTCTCTTCATCGCTTACTATGCTTATAAGCTGTATGCTGAGCTGCGCAGGCAACATCTGAGCACTATTCAGGCTTTAGCCACGGCTATAGAGATGAGAGATTCATATACTGAGGATCATTCCATGAGGATGGCTGAGCTTGCGGTAGCTACGGCAAGAGAACTGCGAGTTCCTGCAAGTGAGGTAGAGGTAATTCGTTATGCAGCGATATTGCATGATATCGGCAAGATCGGCGTCAGTGACCAAATCCTTAATAAACCTGCGCAGTTGACTGAGAAAGAGTGGGCTAAGATGAGGGAGCACCCGAAAATAGGGATGGAAATAGTCAGCAAGATTGACTCGCTTAAAGAGGCCTCTCGCATAGTATATTATCATCATGAGTGGTATAATGGCCAGGGCTATCCTGAAGGGCTGAAGGGGGAAGATATTCCCATAGGTGCGAGGATACTCGCTGTAGTGGATGCCTATGATGCTATGACCTCTAAGAGGCCTTATCGTTCAGCTTATCCAGTTGAAAGGGCGATAGAAGAACTGAGGAAGAATGCAGGAACGCAGTTCGACGGAAAAGTGGTAGAGGCCTTTCTTAAGATTCTAAAATCAGGTCAAAATGTTACTTGAGGTGATGTTTGCCTCACTGGTGATAGGAATTTTAAGAGGGGGAAAGCTGACGGGGTTGGCTGATCTTCCTCTTGAAAAGGTAGGGTTGGTGATAATGGCTTTTTTGATCCAGTACAGCCTCGTGTTCTTTGGAGAAGGCGGTTATAACTTATTTTCAAATTGGGGAGTATACCTTCATATACTTTCCTATCTGCTACTGTTGATAGCTATCTGGTATAGTCGGAATATAAGGGGAATGAAGATAATAGGGTTAGGAGTTTTGGTTAACTTTATCGTCATCTTATCTAATGGGGGTAGAATGCCGGTATCGGTTGAAGCCTTATCAAGGACAGGATTGGATGAGATGCTTCCGCTTTTAACGAGCAAAGCCTATGTCATTCACACTATATTGACTCCGGATAGTCGATTAAAACTCTTCTCAGACATCATACCTTTACCTCCTCCATATCCCAGGCCTCGCGTCTTGAGCATAGGTGACATAATTATGGCCGTAGGAGTCTTTGTCTTGATTCAGCAAGGGATGAAGAGCAATATCCAGAAAAGGGGATAAGGGAGTGTGAGATGGATATACAATCATTGCTTAAGAAGATGCAGGAAATAGGAGCATCGGATTTACACATTGTAGCCGGAGCACCTCCTATATTTCGAGTTAATGGAAAGTTGACTTCTTTGGACGATAAAAGATTAACCGGCGAGGAATCGAAGTTCCTTGTTTACTCGTTGATGACCGAGGAGCAGAAGAGAAAGTTCGAGAGAACTCGGGAGCTGGATTTTTCTTTCGGTATTTCAGGATTAGGACGATTCAGGATAAACGCACATTTTCAACGAGGATCTGTAGCCTCCGCCATAAGGTTAATTCCCTATCGTATACCTTCTCTTTCCGAGCTTAACCTTCCTCCTGTCCTTACTGATTTGGCTCTTAAGGAAAGTGGACTGATCTTGGTGACAGGACCAACTGGTTGCGGAAAATCGACGACATTGGCCTCTATGGTGGAAATAATCAATGAGAAGAAGTTTTCTCATATTATAATCATAGAAGACCCTATTGAATATCTACATCATCACAAAAAGAGTATAATAGAACAAAGAGAGGTAGGGACAGATACACTTTCCTTTGGTGCTTCTTTGAAGTATGCTCTTAGACAGGATCCCGATGTCATCCTGATCGGAGAGATGAGAGATCTTGAGACCATAGCTACAGCTATCACCGCTGCCGAGACAGGTCATTTAATCCTGGCAACTCTACATACCCCTGATGCTCCTCAGAGTATTGATCGGATTATTGATGTCTTTCCTCCCCATCAACAAAATCAGGTGAGAATGCAGCTTTCTTCTTGTCTGCAGGCGGTGATCGCTCAAAGACTTCTTCCAAGGGAGGACAAGAAGGGAAGGATACCCGCTGTGGAGCTGTTAATTGCCACTCCTGCCGTGAGAAATCTCATCCGTAGTGGCAAGACCCATCAGTTATATACGGCTATGGAGACAGGAGCTCAGTTTGGGATGCAGACAATGGATCAGGCATTGAAGGACCTGGTAAGAAAAGGGAGGATAACTCTGGACACAGCTTTATATGTGGCAAGGGATCCGAAGAATTTTCGAGCCTCGTTGAGGTAGCGTCTTCATGAGAAAGAAAGTTTCCATGAGATTGATAAGGTTTTACAATCAATATGTGTTTGAGAGGAAAAAGGAAAGTTTCTTCTGGACATTTTTCGCCTTTGGATTCACCGTTATCCTTTCCAGGCTGATAGTTCTGGACATGGAACGGGGAAAGGCCTTTTTTGGTTATTTATACATAAAAGGGTATCATATACATCATTTTTATTATGGAATAATTCTTTTGATTCTTTCTAATTGGTTGGCTTTGATTAGATATAAGAGACTGTATAAAAGGCTCTTTAAGGTGATAACCAGCATCATGTTTGGCGGCGGTCTGGGATTGGTGGTCGATGAGTTCGGTCTCCTTTTGACCATGGAATTCGGAATTAAGGGCAATTATTGGGCCCCTCAATCTTATTATGCTATAGGAGTGGTGAGCGTTGTCCTTGCTTTGTGCTTGTTGCTCCTGAAAGCGGATTGAAAATCCAGAGGTTGAAGATGAGGGAGGAGTTAGAAAGAGCTTGTAGGTATGCTCTAAGGCTGTTGGATTATAGAGAGCGAAGCAAGCAGGAGATCAGGGACAGGATGAAGAAAAAGGGATATGGAGATGACCTGATTGAGGAGGTCCTGCGATACTTAGAAGCTCATAACTTTGTAAACGAGAGAAGATTTGCCCAGATATGGGGGGAACATTGCATAAGGAAAGGTTATGGCAGGAGAAGGACATATATTGAGTTAAGAGAGAAGGGATTGGAGACGGATCTGATAGATGAGGTCTTGAATGAGCTATATTCCGAGGTGGATGAGACTGGGATGGCTTTGAGTCTGATCAAAAGAAGGAGGTTTCTCTTGAGGGGGTCCAGAGAATCAAGGATAAGGAGAACCTATGAATTTCTAAGACGCAGGGGTTTTTCTCCTGAGGTAATACACGAGGTTATGAGGGAGATTGAGTCAGTAGAAGGATTGACAGATTCTGGAAATATGCTATAGTAAATACCGAATTGAGCCGTTAGCTCAGGTGGTAGAGCATCGGCCTTTTAAGCCGAGGGTCGCAGGTTCGAATCCTGCACGGCTCACCTGAAACAAAGATTTCTTTTGCCCTCATCGTCTAGTGGCTAGGACACCGCTCTTTCAAGGCGGTAACGGGGGTTCAATTCCCCCTGAGGGCGCCAATGCGGGGTTAGCTCAGGGGAAGAGCGCTTGCCTTACAAGCAAGAGGTCGTTGGTTCGAATCCATCACCCCGCATCATTAAACTGTGAAGGGGAGATAAAGCTTGTGAGCGAGGATCTACCGTTGCTTATCGGGCTGCAAAAGCTGGACTTGGAAATAGATAAGACTTTAAAAAAGAAGGAGGAGCTAACTTACCAAATTCAAGCGTTGGAGAAAGAACTTGTAAGTTTACAGGAGAAACTCACCGATAAGGAAAGGGAGCTAAAGAATATCAGAAGGCAGGTGAGGGAGAAAGAGAAGGATATAGAGGAAATGAGTCTGGTGTTAGCCAAACACGAGGAGGAAAAATACAAGGTTAAATCTCAAGGGGAGTTTACAGCGATAGAGAGGGAAATAGCTCAGGTGGAAAGAAAAAAGGAAGAGACCGAGGACTTGCTCCTTGAATTAATGGAAAGAGAGGAAGAACTAATAAGCTATCTTCCTTCTTTTAAAAGGGAGACAGAAGAGAAAAGAAAAAGCTTAGGAGAAGAAAAGCAGATCTTGAGCAAGAGTCTGGAAAATCTTGTTCATAAGGAGGAGAAGTTAAGGAGTGAAAGAAAAAAGAAGGTCTCTCAATTGAACTCTCTCCTCTTAGGGCAGTATGAACAACTACGCAGGACCAAAGATGGATTAGCTATAGCTGCCGTGAAAAATGGAGTTTGCCAGGGTTGCAATGTGGGAGTTCCTCCTTCTTTGATCAGTCGAATCAGACGAGGAGAGATTGTCTACTGCGAAAGCTGTAGTCGTATATTATATATAGCGGAGGAGGGATAGTTCGCCAGAAATTTCAAGAAGTTATCTGAAATGCGCATTCTTGGTTTGGATATAGGAGACAGGAGAATAGGAGTGGCAATAAGCGATCCTTCCCAAACGATAGCTCAGGGAATAGGTCAGATTAGCTGGGATGAATCCCACCGGGATAAGGCACTGGAAGAGATTAAGGAATTCATTTTTAAATATAAGGTAGTCAAAGTAGTGGTTGGATTGCCCAAGAACATGGAGGGCGAGGAAGGATTTCAGGCAAGGAAAGTTCGAGACTTTTTAGACTTTTTTTCTTCGAAGATAAAGCTTCCCGTTGCCCTGGTAGATGAGAGATTTTCCACGGTGATGGCGGAGAGAATCTTAAGGGAGCAAGGGGCATCTTTGTCAGAACGGAAAAAGGCCACAGATAAAATAGCGGCAGCTATAATCTTGCAGGACTACCTGGACTCTCAGAGAAGTAAGGGATGAAATTTTGCAAATTAAGGGGAAAAATTCTGGCAGGAGTGCTACTTTGTTTGATATCCTTGTTTATCCTTCAGATATTTTTCCCTTTTTATTCCAATTGCAGAAAGGTGGTCATTACCATTCCCAGGGCAGCGGATTCCTTTCAGATCGCTGAGATTCTATCTAAGAAGAAGGTTATAAGGAGCAAAATCTGTTTTATCCTTCTTTGTAAGCTTCTGCGTTGGGATAAGGACCTTAAGGCAGGCAGATATGAGTTTTCTCTGCCTGTGAATATGTTTGAGGTGCTCTCGAAGTTAAAAAGAGGAGAGATAAAAACTCATCTGGTTACCATACCTGAGGGACTTCCCAAGTGGGAGATAGCAAATATATTAAGTCAGAAGGAAATTGTAGAAAAAGAGGCGTTCTTGAAGGTGGTGGATAATCCTCAGATCTTTGCTAAGGAAAAAATTTCCTTCCCTCTGCCAAAAGATAGCCTGGAGGGTTATCTTTATCCCGATACTTACTACTTTGCCGAAGGAGAAGCTCCGGAAAAGGTGGTGAGGAAGTTTCTTGCCCGTTTTGAAGAGGTGGTGCTTCCTCTTTATCGGAAGAGGAGCGCTGAGAAGGATTGTTGGCCTCTGGATAAGGTGATTATCCTGGCCTCTATCGTGGAAAAAGAGGCTCAGATCTCTGCGGAAAAGCCTATAATTGCAGCAGTTTTTTACAATCGCCTTAGAAAGGGAATGAAGCTTCGAGCGGATCCTACCGTAAAGTATGCTCTGGGCAATTTTCGTTCCAGGGTAACCCGTAATGACCTCAAAATCTCCTCTCCCTATAACACTTATCTACACTATGGACTTCCCCCTGGTCCCATTTGTAGCCCAGGCAGGGATAGCATTTATGCGGTGCTGTATCCTGCGAAAGTGGACTATCTTTACTTTGTGGCTCGAGGTGATGGCAGTCATGAGTTCAGCCAGACCTATGAACAGCATCTGAAGGCAATTTATCAATATCAAAAGGGATAATCAATGATACGCTCACCCCGGGGGGTTGAGGATATACTTCCATCTCAAGTCTCCCAATATCAATGGATTGAGAAAGAGGCTTCCTCTTTATTTTCTCTATACGGATACGAGGAAGTCCGAACCCCTATCTTTGAAAGGGCAGAACTCTTTCTTCGGAGCTTAGGTGAGGAGACAGATGCAGGTAAGCAGATGTACATCTTCCAGGATAAGAAGGGAAGAAGGTTGGCCCTTCGTCCCGAGGCAACCGCTCCTGTGGTCAGAGCCTATCTTCAGCATAACCTGTATGGAAAGACGAGGGAGTGGAGGGTTTATTATCTGGGCTCCATGTTTAGATATGAAAGACCTCAGGCAGGCCGCTATCGCGAATTTCGGCAGATAGGAATAGAGGCGATTGGAGAGGGAAGTCCGTATCTGGATGTGGAGATAATAGAGATGGCACATCAGTTTTTCAAGAGAGTAGGTCTGGATAAGGTGGAGCTTCAACTTAACAGCATTGGATGCAGGAAGTGTCGACCTTTTTACGAGGAAAAGCTAAAGGAATATCTTAAGAAAAATATGGATCGTTTATGTCCTACCTGCCAGAGACGTTATCAATACAATGTCCTTCGCGTTCTGGACTGTAAGAACGAGAATTGTCAGCTGGTCATAAGGGAAGCCCCGTGGATAGGGGAGTATTTATGTGAGGATTGCAGTAGCCATTTTCAGAGCGTAAAAGAGGGGCTGAAAGCTCTTGGCATTAAGTTTCAGATCAACCCTCACCTGGTAAGAGGGCTGGATTATTACACTCGGACTATCTTTGAGATTATCTCACCGGTTCTGGGAGCCCAGAATGCCATTTGTTCCGGCGGCAGATATGATGATCTAATAGAGGAGCTGGGAGGACCTTCGGTTCCCGCCATGGGATTTGCCATGGGAGTGGAAAGGGTGCTCCTTGCCCTACGGGAAGAGAAAAAGGGAATTCCTTACAAGAGGCTTCCACTAATTTACATAGCTACCCTGGGCAGGGAAGGCTGGAGAGCTGGATATGAGCTGGCTAATCTTCTTCGCTTGAAGGAAATAAGAGTCCAGTTAAATACTTCCAAAAGAAAACTGTCCTCTCAACTCAGTTTTGCTGCCAAGAGGGGCATTCGCTGGGTGATGATCCTCGGAGAGGAGGAGGTAAAAAAGAGAAGAGTAATTTTAAGGGATATGAACTCAGGCACTCAGAAAGAACTGGAGTGGGAAAAGTTAGAGGAAAATATTGAGGAGATAAAAAGTTGAAGGGTGAAGGAATTAAAAGCTTTGAGGCTCCTTTGAGACGAACTCATCTGTGTGGAGTTTTAAACAGAGAACATTCGAACCAAAGGGTTACTCTGGCTGGATGGGTGAGGAGGAGACGGGATCATGGGGGGTTGATCTTCGTCGATCTGGGGGATAAGTCAGGCATTACTCAGGTGGTATTCAACCCGGAGGTTCAGAAAGAGGTCCATGAACAGGCTCGCCTTTTGAGGGAAGGATGGGTGATCGCCGTTGAGGGAAAGGTAAAGATGAGACCTTCAGAGTCGATCAATCCTAAGTTAAAGACAGGAGAAATAGAGCTGGTAGCCGAAAAGATGGAGATCCTGAATCCCTCCGAGATCCTTCCCTTCTCTTCGGATGACAACGTCAAGGTGAACGAAGAAGTGAGGTTAAAGTACAGATATCTGGATCTGCGAAGGCCGGTAATGCAGAAAAACCTTTTCCTGCGCTATCAAGTAACTAAGCTGGTGCGAGACTTCCTTGATAAGAAGGGATTTATAGAGATAGAGACTCCCTTTCTTACCCGGAGCACCCCTGAGGGCGCGCGGGATTACCTTGTCCCCTCTCGTCTAAATCCCGGGGAGTTTTATGCCCTTCCTCAATCTCCTCAGCTATTCAAACAGCTCCTTATGGTAGCTGGTTTTGATCGCTATTTTCAAATAGCCAGATGCTTTCGAGATGAGGACCTTAGAGCAGACAGGCAACCAGAGTTTACGCAGATAGACATAGAGCTCTCCTTCATCGAGGAGGAGGACATATATAGCCTTGTCGAGGAGATGCTCGCTGAGGTGTTTAAAAAGATCTTAGGAGTATCTTTAAAGATTCCCTTCCCTCGTCTTAGCTATCAACAGGCGATGGAGAGGTTTGGCACGGATAAACCCGATACCAGATTTGGATTGGAACTGGTGGATGTTTCCTCTCTGGTGTATCCCAGCAAATTTATGATCTTTCAGAAGGTCCTGGAAGAGGGTGGTAAGGTCAAGGGAATAAGAGTTCCTGGAGGAAGTCGACTTTCGCGAAGGGAATTAGAAGAGCTAAGTCGTTGGATAACTCTTTATGGCGCAGGAGGAATGAGCTGGATTCTCTTTGCTCAGGATGGGATAAGGTCTCCTCTGAGCAAATTCTTTCCCGAAGGGGCTTTGTTAAAAGTGTTAGAATGTGCAGGAGCTAAAAAGGGAGATGCGTTTTTAATGGTAGCCGACAAAAGGGAGGTAGTCGCTGAGTCATTGGCAAATCTTCGCCTCCATCTGGCAAAAAAGTTTAACCTCATACCTCAGGATACCTATCAAGCTCTGTGGGTCGTGGATTTTCCTCTGTTTGAGTATGATAAGGAGGGAAGACTTACCCCCTGCAATCATCCCTTTACTTCACCCAAGGAAGAAGACCTGCCCCTCTTAGAGAAGTCTCCTGAAAAGGTGAGGGCTCGCGCTTATGATCTCGTCCTGAACGGCAAAGAAATTGGGGGTGGAAGCATAAGAATTCACCGGAGGGGAATTCAGGAAAAGATCTTTAATATCCTGGGAATAGACCCTCTCCAGGCAAGGGAAAAATTCGGCTTTCTCTTAGACGCTCTTTCTCTGGGAGCCCCTCCTCACGGAGGAATTGCTATGGGATTAGACCGGCTGGTGATGATAGTGGCTGGGACAGATTCCATAAGAGACGTAATTGCCTTTCCCAAAACTCAAAAGGCGGTCTGCCTTATGACACAGGCTCCTTCCACCGTGGATGAGAAGCAGCTTAAGGAACTACATCTGAAGGTGGAAGAGTGAGATATGTCAAGGTAGCCTTAAATCTTCCCTTAGATCAACTTTTTCGCTATAAGGTTCCACAGAAGCTTGCTGCTCAGATTAAAGTTGGAAAGAGAGTGCTCGTTCCCTTTAAGAGGAGAAAACTGGTCGGGTTTGTAGTGGAAGAGGCAAAAGAGGAGGATTTTGAGGGCCTAAAAGAAGTAATCAGCATAGTGGACGAGTTTTCTCCCTTAGAGGATGACCTCTTCCGGCTGGGAAGATGGATAAGTGATTATTATTGCTCCCCCTTGGGTCAGACTCTTCATGCTATTGTCTCCATTCAATATCCCTTTAAGGCAGATAAAGGTGCGACTACGAGGAAACATCTTTCGTCTTATAAGGACGTAGAAGAACCTCCCTCCTTTTTAAAGGAGGAAAAGGTCGTTCTTTTCCAGACGGAAAACTGGCAAGAGCGGACGGATCTTTACCTTGAGTTGATAGAGAAGGTCTTGAGTAGGGGAAAGCAGGTCATCCTGATTGTCCCGGAGGTCAGCTACATACCTTTTCTAAAGCGCAAGATCCAGGCCCACTATAAAAATGGGTTGAGCGTATTTCATAGCAGGCTTACCCCGAAACAGAGATACCTCGAATGGCAGAGGATGAGGAGGGGGGATGTAGAGCTGGTTATAGGAACACGCTCAGCTGTATTCGCTCCTTTTCCCAATCCGGGCTTGATCATAATTGAAGAAGAGGAAAGCTTATCTCATAAACAAAGAGAGATTCCCCGCTATCATACTCGAGAGGTAGCCATTAAGCGAGGCAAGATACAGAATTTTCCCGTGGTCTTAGTTAGCCAGAGTCCCTCTATGGAGTCGTGGTGGCAGGCAAGAAAGGGAAATTATAAGTTAGTCGAGATTAGTCGGGGCAAGGATAACTTTCCCCTGGTGGAGATAGTAGACCTTCGTAAGGAGAAAGACAGGCTCTTCTCTACCTCCCTGAAAAGGTCAATAGAGAAGACCTTAAAGGAGGGGGAGCTGACCCTTCTCTTCTTAAACAGGCGAGGCTTTGCTAACTTTCTTCTCTGCCGGGAATGTGGAGAGGTTCTTCGCTGCCCTAACTGTAATATAGGCCTGACATTTCACCTGAAAGGCAGGTTAATCTGTCATTATTGCGGTTATGAGGAAGATGCTCCTAGGATCTGTCCATCCTGTAAGGGAAGGCATCTATATCAGGTAGGAGTGGGAACCGAACAACTGGAGATGGAGGCAAGGAAAAAATTTCCGGAAGCTCGTATTAGACGAGCGGATCTGGACATCATCGACACCTCCCTGGCCTACCGGAAGCTCCTGGATGAGTTGGGCAAGATTGATTTATTGATAGGGACAGGGTTGATCATCAAGGAGGAAATCTTGCAAAGGGCAAAATTGGTGGGAGTTGTTCTGCTCGATAACCTGTTGAACCTACCTGATTTTAGGGCAGGGGAGTGGACCTTTCAAGTTCTCACGAAGATCAGGAATTTAATTAAAAAGGAGGGCAGACTCATCATACAAACCTATAACCCCACCCATTATGCATTGACCGCCATAAGGGAGGGTAGGGGTGAGCTTTTTTACGAGAAGGAGATGGATCTGAGAGAGGAGCTGGGATATCCGCCTCACCTGCACTGGACGAGGATTCTCTTGGAGGGAAGGGGCAAGGGTGAGGTAGAAGAGGTAGCTGAAAGAATCAGGAAAGAGCTGGAGGCGGAGAGGGTAAACTTTCTGGGACCTTCTTCCTGCCCCTTTGGAAGGATAAAGAGAAGGTACCGATATCATTTGATCTTAAGGGACAAGGATCCGGCCAGGCTCAGGGAAATTTTAAAAAGAAAGCTTTATCTTTTGTTTAAACATTTTCATAACGTTAGGGTGATCATAGATGTAGATCCTTTAAGAACGATGTAGAGGAGCTAAGATGACCGCTGATGAGATTCGTCAAAAGTTTTTGGATTTCTTCAGACAAAGGGGACATCTCGTTCAGCCTTCTGCAAGTTTGTCCACAGATGACCCTCAACTTCTTTTCACCATTGCGGGAATGGTTCCCTTTAAACCTTTCTTCTTAGGGGAGAAGAAGCCTCCTTCCTCCCGCCTGACCACCTGTCAGCTTTGTTTTCGCACCAATGACCTGGACAGGGTAGGACGGACCGCTCATCATCATACCTTTTTTGAGATGCTGGGTAATTTTTCCTTTGGCGATTATTTCAAGGAGGAGGCCTGCCAGTGGGGATGGGAGTTTGTGACCGAAGAGCTAAGATTACGGAAAGACCGAATATGGACTACCGTGTTTAGAGATGATGAGGAGACTTATCAGATATGGAGGAAGTTGGGCGTTCCTTCCTCGAGAATCATAAGAAAGGACGAGGAGGAGAACTTCTGGTCCTTAGCTGAGGTGGGTCCTTGTGGGCCGGATACGGAGCTTTTCTTCGACAGAGGAGAGGAGTTTGGGTGTGGAAGGACAGGTTGTGAGCCTGGATGTGATTGTGGAAGATGGGTTGAGATCTGGAATCTGGTCTTTATGCAATTTAACCGTGATGAGAAGGGCAAACTCTCCCCCCTACCCACCAGAAACATCGACACGGGTATGGGGCTGGAAAGAATAGCTTCTGTAGTTCAGGGAGTAAGGGATGACTATCAAACTGACCTCTTCATCCCGCTTATTAACTGGTTGAAGGAAATCTCCCCCAAAGAGGAGGAAGTCTCCTTCAGAGTGATCTCCGATCATCTGCGTGCCCTTACCTTTCTTTTGGCGGAGAAAATTCTTCCCTCTAATACGGGAAGGGGATATGTGGTCAGAAGAGTCCTTCGACGTGCCTTTCGATATGGCAGGAAGATAGGCCTGGAGGAGCCATTCCTATACAAAGGAGTTCCTGTGGTGGTCAAGACGATGGAAAGTTCCTACCCACATCTTAAAAGGATGAGAGAGGAGATAGCGAAGATAATCAAGCAGGAGGAGAAGGTCTTCCAGGCGACCTTGACTAAAGGAATGGAAATCTTAGAGAGAATTATCAGTGATCTAAAGAAAAGGGGGGAAAGATTCGTTCCACCTCGAGAGGTCTTTAAGTTGTACGATACCTATGGTTTTCCTCCTGACATAACGGAAGAGATAGCAGGAGAGGAAGGATTAAAGGTGGAGAGGAAAGCTTTCGAGAAGCTGCTGGCAGAACAAAAGAGGTCGGCGAGAAAGGACTTTAAGGAGAAGAAAAGAGAACAGATACTTAAGTTGAGGACAAAAGCTCAGCTCAGCTCATTGGAGAAGCAGATAAAGAAAGTGGAATTTAAGGGATACGAGACTTTGAAGTTGGATACCTCTTTGATGGGAATTATCAAAGATGGAACAATGGTAGATGAGTTGAGAGAAGGCGAAGATGGAGAGCTTATCCTGTCCTCCACTCCCTTTTATCCTGAAGGAGGAGGACAGCTGGCAGATAGGGGAAAGATTTATACCGCTGATGCTCGGGCTGAGGTTTTAAATGTGCAGAGGTTATCCGAGGGAATAATTCTTCATCGGGCAAAGGTTTTGAGAGGAAAGTTCGAAAAGGGAGCTAAGGTAAGGGCAGAGGTTGATGAGGTAAGAAGAAAAGCTATTTCTCGTGCTCATACGGCTACTCATCTTCTGCAGGCAGTGCTGCGGGAAATATTTGGGGAAGGTGTCCAGCAAAGCGGCTCCTTAGTCGATGAAGATAGACTTCGTTTTGACTTCACTCATACCTCTCCCTTAAGCGGTAAGGAGCTTGAAAAGGTCACACTTCTGCTCAATGAGAAGATAAGGGAAAACCTTAGTGTGAAGATAGAAGAGACCAGTCTGGATGAAGCACGCAGGATGGGGGCCATAGCTCTTTTTGAGGAAAAATATGGAGAAAGAGTGCGAGTAGTTAGCGTAGGAGATTTCAGTCGGGAAGTCTGTGGAGGAACTCACCTTACCAGCAGCGGTGAGATAGGATTGGTGAAGATAATAAGTGAGACAGGGGTGGCCTCTGGAATAAGGAGAATAGAGGCATTAGTAGGGGAGAAGGCCTTAAGGTGGGTGGAGGAGAAGGAAGCCCTGCTGAGGAAGATAGCCCTCAAGCTCAGGACCTCGGAAGAGGGAATTTTAGCACGGATAGAGGAAAGAGAAAGAGCATTGGAGGAGAAGGATAAGCAGCTGAGAAGATGGCAGAGGAGACTGTTGGACTTGAGGATGGAGGAGCTGTTAAGCTCTGCTTCTTACGTGGGCGGAAAGAGGATAGTAGGGGGAAGGTGTGATGAGGTATCTTCAGAGGTTCTCAGGGAGACAGCCGAAAGACTCAGGGATAGGTTGAAGGAGGGCATAGTGGTATTGGCTTCAGGAAGTCAAAAGAAATCCTTCTTGGTGGCTGCTTCCACTGAGAAGAGCCTGCCCGCTAATCAGATATTAAGAGAGGTGGCTCGCTTGGCTGGAGGAAATGCCGGGGGAAGATGGGACTTTGCACAGGGTGGAACCTCCCAGATTTCAAAGGTAGATCAGGCTCTAAGGAAGCTACCCGAGATCGTAGAAAGATTTTTAAATCAGGGAGGATAGCAATGGATATGGAAGTCGTTTTTCCAGGCGGTAAAAAGGTAAATGCCATCTATAAGGGTTTCACGATTCAGACCGATCAACCAAGGGATAATGGCGGCGGGGGTTCAGCTCCTACACCATTTGATTTGTTTTTAGCTTCCATTGGGACCTGCACCGGTATTTATGTTCTTCTCTTTTGCCAGGCACGTCATATTCCTACTGACAAGATAAAACTGATCTTGCGCACGGAAAGAAATAGCGAAACTAAAATGATTACCAGAATTATTGTAGAAATTCAACTTCCTCCTGAGTTTCCGGAGAAATATAAAGAGCATTTGGTAAGAGTAGCCGGAAAATGTTCAGTCAAGAAACACCTGGAGGATCCACCTCTCTTTAATATTTATACGAAAACAATGGGAAAATAATAATGCTTTAAGAGTTGTTTTCAATAACAAATCTCCTCACACTTTGCCACTTCCACTTGCTCGAGCAATCATCTTATCATCTACATCTATCTTTTAAATCAGGGAAGATAACAACGAAAAGAAATAGCGAGACTAAAATGATTACCAGATAAGATGGGAACTAATACAGATGGCAGGCTACATAATGGTCCTTATCCACCATTTTTAAGGAAGGTTTTAGATTTGAACATTTATCTTTGGCAAAGCTACATCGAGGGTGAAACCTACAACCAGAAGGTGGATTAATTGAGCTTGGAACCTCTCCTTTTAACTTTATATCTTTCTTTTCCCTTTTGGGATCTGGAACAGGTATAGCCGAGAGCAATGCCTTAGTATAGGGGTGATAAGGAGTGGAGAAAATCTGCTCTTTCCTCCCTATCTCAACAATTTCCCCAAGATACATGATCCCTATCCAGTCCGAGATATATTTGGCTACTGCGAGGTCATGGGTTATAAAAACATAGGTAAGATTTCTCTCCTCTTTTAGCATTAGCATAAGCTCAAGTATTTTTGCTCTTAAAGAAACATCGATCATCGAGATAGGTTCATCCGCGACGACAAGCTCTGGGTTCAGTATCATAGCTCTTGCTATTGCCACTCTTTGTCTTTGTCCACCGCTCAACTCAAAGGGATAAAGGTCGTAAAACTTTTTAGCTGGTTCAAGACCTACTTTTTCCAGCATTTCAAAAACCATTTTCTTTTTTCTCTCTCCTGTGGCTATGCCGTGAATTTCAAGAGGATGAGCTGTAGCTTCTCCTATCCTCATCCTGGGGTTAAGCGAGGCATATGGATTTTGGAAAATTATCTGCACATATTTTCTGAATTCTCTCAACCTTTCCCCTTGAATAAAGGTGACGTCTTCTCCCTTAAAAATTATTTTTCCTTCAGTGGGTTCAATAAGGCGTGTGATTAACCTACCGGTTGTGGTCTTCCCGCATCCACTTTCCCCGACAAGGCCAAATACCTCTCCCCTTCTAACCTCAAAACTTATTCTGTTAACTGCTTGAACATACTCAATTTTCCCGGAAAGTAATCTTTCCAGGAAACTTTTTTGCACAGGGAAATATTTTTTTAAATTAACCACTTTAAGTTCGACTTTTCTTTCCATCATACCTGAAACATTTAACCATATGCTCTTTTTCAATTTGAACTAAAGGAGGCTCTTTCCTTCTACATATATCCTCACCATAAGGGCAGCGGGGATAAAACCTGCATCCATCTGGAGGACGAACAAGGTCAGGGGGCATGCCGGGAATATAATTTAACTTTTGATCAGATAGCTCGATGTTAGGAACAGAGTTTAAAAGACCCTCAGAGTAAGGGTGCAGAGGTTCGCTGAAAAAAATATCTGCCGGCGCAAATTCAACTATTTGACCCGCATACATAAGAGCAATCCTGTCGGCAATTTCAGAAACAAGACTTATATCATGTGATATAAAAATAAGTCCCATTTGATGGGAAGCTTTTAGTTTTTTCATCAAATTTAAGATTTGAAACTGAACTATAACATCAAGAGAGGATGTAAACTCGTCGGCAATAAGAAGGTCTGGATTTAAAGCTATTGCCAGTGCTATTCCAATTCTCTGCCTCATTCCTCCACTGAACTGGTGAGGATAATCTCCACCTCTTTCAGGTGGGATTCCAACCTCATTTAGTAACAGGGAAGCTTTTTTCTTTGCCTCTGCCTTGGGTATCTTCTGGTGAGTTCTTATCGTTTCAACGAGATGTTCTTCTATTCTCATGAGAGGATTTAAAGAAGTCATCGGGTCCTGAAAAACCATGGAAATTCTGCTTCCCCTTAAAAGGCGCATCTTTTTCTCATTCCATCCTGCAATATCGTTTCCGTTAAATAATATCTTTCCACTAACTATTTTTCCCGGAGAGGAAACAAGTTTTAATATTGAAAGACCAAGAGTGGATTTTCCTGAACCGGATTCTCCAACCAATCCTACAGTCTCACCCCTTTTCATAAAAAAACTTACTCCGTCAACTGCCCTGACAGCTCCTTCTCTGAGATAGTAATAAACTCTTAAATCTTGAATTGTAAGAAGATTTTTCATCTTACCTTCTCAATTCAGGGTTCAGTATCTCGTTAAGTCCCTCCCCAAGCAAACTGAAGCCCAAGGTGAGAATTACAATCATAAGACCAGGAAAGGTGCTTGGCCACCAGATTCTGGAGGCAAGATAAGCATGTCCTGCTCTCAGGTCAAATCCCCAGTCCGGAGTGGGAGCCGGCAGTCCAAGTCCAAGAAAACTCAGGGCTGCAAGCGTTAATACAGCATCAGCTGCGTTAAGAGATAACACTATGGGGATAGAAGATATAACATTTGGGAAGATATATTTAAAAACTATAGTTCTGTCCTTTGCACCTATAGCTCTTGCTGCTTCTACAAAAAGGCTCTCTTTCAAAGATAACACAAGTCCTCTCACCATTCTAAAATAAGTGGGTGTATAGATGACAGCTATTGCCATAGCTGTATTTAATATCCCCGGTCCAAGCATGGCAGCAAGAACTATTGCTAAAATAAGACCGGGAAAGGAATACATCGCGTCCATAACAAGCGAAAATACGGTATCAAATTTGCCCCCTGTATAACCTGACAAAAGACCAAGTAGCACTCCAAAAGAAAGAGAGATGCTTACCGCAAGAAAGGTAACAAGAACAGCTGTTCGAGCCCCAAATATTATTCTGCTGAGAACGTCTCTTCCAAGACCATCTGTTCCTAAGAGAAATTTACCGCTTGGTCTTTCGAGGATCTCTCCCACCTTTTTGATGGGATCGTAAGGAGCAATAAAAGGGGCAAAAATAGCCATCAGAATGATAAGCAAAACTAATATAAAACCTACAAGGACAAAATATTCAGTTCCCTTTCGCGGGAAAATATTTTTAATAATATTAGATACGATAAATCTTGAAATTGAATACTTCACCTCTTTTTACCTCATAACTAATACCTTATTCGTGGATCAATATAGGCATAAATGACATCGACAAGAAGACTTACAGTAATAACTATCAGAGCAAAAAATACAATAATTCCCTGAACTGTAGTAAAATCTCTGTATGTTATTCTTTCAAAAAGGAGAGTTCCCATTCCAGGCCAGGAAAAGGTTATCTCAGTCAATACCGCTCCCACAAGAAGAAGGGCAAATTGTAAACCCATCATTGTAAGAATGGGAATAAATGCGTTTTTTAAGGCATGCTTGAAGATCACAGTTCTCTTAGGCAGTCCTCTTGCCCAGGCAGATTTTATAAAGTCTTTGTTGAGGACTTCAATTAAATGAGTCCGGGTGAGACGGGTATAAATCCCTGAAAGGTAAATACCCAAGGTCAAAGAGGGCAGGATAAGGTGTCTTATAGCACTTATAAAACTTTCCATATTAAGCGTGAGCAAGCTATCAAGCACATAGAGCCCTGTGATAGTTTCAGGCTCCATGAGAGTCCCTATTCTTCCGCCTATTGGCAGAACTCCAAGATAAACTCCAAATATGAGCTGTAGCATTATCCCGATCCAGGGAATAAAAAGACCATAGGTTATAATACCGTATAGCCTGAAGGCATGATCAAAAAACCTGCCAAAGTTAGTGGCGGCAATTATCCCGGTAAATATGCCAACGAGTATACTTACCAAAAACGCACAGATGGAAAGCTCCAGTGTTGCCGGGAAATGGTCCCAGATTTCAGAAATTACAGGTCTTTGCCCCCATATAAGTGATCTACCAAGATCTCCCCGTAGAAGCTGTCCAAGATAATCAAAAAACTGAAATAAAATGGGTTTGTTAAGACCCAATTGCTCTTTTATCCGTTCAATTTGCTCCTGAGGAGCATGACCACCAAGTATAGCGCTAACAGGGTCCCCCACCACTCTCATTATGAAAAAAACTATGCCAAGAAGAATAAAAATCATGGGTATTGCAACAAGCACCCTTCTTATAACATATACCCTAAGTGAGGCCATTTTTTATACGCCGAATAATAAGTCTCCCCTTCTCTGAAGGAAGAGGAGACTTATTTGTTAGTTAAATACTTCACTCCTTGTATATCAGATAGTATCTGAGCAGCATAACAGGATCAAGCACCACGCCTTTCACATTTGGTTGGGTAGCAGCGGTTAATACTCCCTGGAAAAGAGGTATCACTGGTGCCTCCTCTGCCATCAGCTTTTGTATTTTTTCATAGAGCTGTGTCCTTTTTTCTATTCCAATTTCAGTTCTTGCCTTATCAAGGAGTCTGTCCATCTCGGGATTGCTGTAAAAAACGCCCATATCCGGTGACCATTCAGAATGAAGGAATACGCTTGTATAATCATCCGGATCTATGTAATCAGGATACCAGCCAAGCAGGAAAATAGGCATAACTCCCGCGGTTAAATACTCGGCAGCGTATGTGGCCCATTCTGCACTCTTAAGATCTATCTTTATCATTCCTGTCTCCTCGAGACTCTCTTTTATTACGGCTGCAACATCTGCTTCAAGGTCTCCATAGTGAGTTGGAGTATACCAGAATTCGATATTAAAGGGATTATCTTTACTGTATCCTGCCTCGGTTAAGATTTTTCTTGCCAGCTCTAAGTTACGCTCGCCGTACTCCTGTTTAAAAGCATCTATATGACCCCACATTCCCATTGGAACCATGCTGTAAAGAGGTTTAACTGTTCCTTTATATGCTTCCTGACATATCCTGGCTCTATCTATTGCGGCGGCAATGGCTCTTCTCAAGCGGACGTCATCAAAAGGTGGTTTGTTGCATCGGCAAACGATGTAGCGAATGTAAGGACCTGGTACCTCTAAAACTTTTTGCTTTCCTTTTGCTTTGAGATCTCTTATATCTATAGGTCTCAAACTTTTCCAGGCAACATCAATTTCTCCTGTTTCGAGCGCAAGTCTCATGGTGGCGGCATTTTTATAAAACTTTACCACAAAAAGCCTGGATTTTGGTGGTGAGCCGTAGTAATCTGGGTTGGCTTCCAGGACAAGCTGCACATCTCTTGTCCATTTTTTAATTCTGTAAGGTCCGTAATGTCCAACTGTTGGTTCGGCAACTTTATCTTCTGGAAAAGATTTGGGGCTTACAGGAGTATAAGGTGTAGTTGCAACAAGAGCAGGGAAAAAAGAAACAGGCTCTTTCAGTACGAACTTTACAGTATAGGTATCAACAACTTCCACTCTCTCGACAAATGCCGAGACAAGCCAGGAAGGATCAAGGTCCAGCTTCATCACCCGGTCTATGGACCATTTAACTGCTGCAGCATTCAAAGGATATCCATCGGTAAATTTCAGCCCTTCTCGTAGCTTAAAAGTATACTCAAGTCCATCAGGGCTAACCTCGTAGGATTTTGCAATCCCTGGTATGAGTTCAGTTGTGCCAGGCTTATACTTTAGAAGTCCCTCTCCGATGTTCTGAAAAACCTCCCAGGTGTAGAAATCGTAAGTTTTAGCAGGATCAAGAACAGTAATTTTATCAGTGGTTCCCAGGACAAGCGGCTTTGTCTGCAAGGAAAAGCTCATGCCCGGTGCAAGACAGAGAAAAACAAAGGATAAAATTAAAAAACTCAACCACCTTCTTTTTTTCATTTTTCACCTCCGATACACTTCATCCTCTTGTAGAAAGTTTCAAAAGAAAATAATCTTTCCACACTTCCCTTCTCTTCTCGAAATCTTTCCTTACCCGTAGGCTAATGGTTTCTTTACCTTTTTTGCTCTTATCACCTCCTCTCAATTTAAAAGCTTATCTAAATAATGGAGCTGGCGAAGGGACTCGAACCCCCAACCTGGTGATTACAAATCACCTGCTCTGCCGTTGAGCTACGCCAGCAAATGTTAATTTATTTAACTTTCCAGACCGTTCTATCTTTCTTGTCCTCTAACTCTATTCCCAGCTCATTCAGCTCTTTTCTTATCTCATCAGCCAGTGGCCAGTCCTTCTTCTCCCGGAGCTTGCTTCTTACCTTAACCAGAAGCTCTATCAGCCTTCTCTCCCTTTCTCCTAATTTTTCCCTTTCCTGGTGTTGAAAAAGCCCTAATATTTTTCCTATGCTCCTTATTTTCTTCTCCAGGTCCAAAAGAAGCTGATAAGAGGCCTCATCCAGGAGTTCTTCCTTTTGGAGAAGAAGGTTTGCCTTCTTGATTCCTTCAAAGATGACGGCCAGGACAGAAGGGGTATTGAAGTCATCGTCCATGGCAAAGGTAAACCTTTCCTCCACTTCGTTTAAGTATTTGGAGAGATCCTCCCTTTCCCTTTGTAACTCTTCAGAGAAACTTTTCTTTGGGCTTTCCCTCAGTTCTCTTATCCTTTCAAAGAGATTGTAAACCCTCTCTAAGGAAGAGGCAGCTTCTTTTAAGCTATTTTCATCGTACTCTAAGGGAGTTCTGTAGTGAGCGGAGAGAAAAAAGTATCTTATCACCTCAGGACTATACTTCTTTAAAGCTTCGGATAAGGTAAAGACATTTCCGACCGACTTGGACATCTTTTGACCTTTTAAGGTGATGAGGCCATTGTGCATCCAGTATCTGGCAAATTGCTTTCCTGTAGCGGCCTCTGATTGGGCAATCTCATTTTCATGATGAGGAAAGATCAGGTCTCTTCCCCCTCCGTGAATGTCTATACTTTCTCCCAGGTACTTCATAGCCATAGCCGAGCATTCAATGTGCCAACCAGGCCTTCCCTTTCCCCAGGGACTATCCCAGGAGGGCTCGCCTTCTTTTGCCTTTTTCCAGAGAGCAAAATCCAGCGGGTCTTCTTTGTTTTCATTTATTTCTATTCTTGCTCCAGCGGCGAGGTTCTCTAAGCTCTGGCCAGAAAGTCTCCCATATGAAGGAAACTTTCTCACCCGAAAGAAGACATCGCCATCCCGGCAGTAGGCAAGGCCTTTTTCTTCCAGCCTTTTAATTAACTCTATGATTTCTTTTATGTGCTCGGTAGCACGAGGATAGTGGTCTGCCCTCTCCACTTGTAGAATCTTCATCTGACGAAAGTAGTCGGCGCTGAACCTTTTTGCCAGATCAAACACGGAAGTCTTCAACGCCTTTGCTCGAGCAATCATCTTATCATCTACATCGGTGAAGTTAGTTACATAATTTACCTCATAGTTTTTGTGCCTTAAATAACGCACGACAACATCAAAGACTATGGCTGCCCTTGCATGCCCTAAGTGCAGCTCATCATATAGAGTCACTCCGCATACGTATAGCTTGACCTTACCTTTCTCTAAGGGGACAAATTCTTCTTTCCTGCGGGTTAATGTATTATAAACTTTAAGAGGCATCTTGGCAACCCCCCTGCTTCTGTTCTCTTATAGAGGCTATTGCCCAGCAACAGATTCCCTTCTTCTCGCCCAAGAACCCCAGTCCTTCTGGAGAGGTAGCTTTAATGCCTATCTGCTTGACATCGATCTCGAGAACTCGGGCAATGTTTTCTTTCATTTGAGGAATATAAGGGGAAAGCTTTGGTTCCTGTGCTACGATGGTTGCATCTAAGTTATTTATCTTAAATCTCTCTTTGCGGAGGATAATGAGAATTTTTCTCAGCAGAAGCAAGCTTGAAATTCCTTCATATTCGGATTTGGTGTCCGGGAAGAAAAATCCGATATCCCTCTTTCCCGCTGCTCCTAAAAGGGCATCCCCTATGCTGTGGACGAGGACATCAGCATCTGAGTGTCCCATAAGTCCCATAGGATAGGGTATATTCACCCCTCCCAGGATGAGCTTTCTTCCCTTTATCAGAGGATGAACATCATATCCTATACCGGTTCGCATTGAATTTTCTCCTAAGAAGACAGACTTTGATACTGGAGGAGCATTTCGGCAAATTTTAAATCAAGAGAAGTGGTTATCTTGATGTTCATCTCCTCTCCGGCAACTACCTTGACCTTGTATCCAAATCGCTCGACTATCCCGGCGTCATCACTTGCTCTCCACCCTGAATCCATGGCCTTTTTATACACCTGAAATATCAGGTCCTTTTTAAATCCCTGAGGGGTCTGAATAAGGCGAATTTTGCTCCTTTCCAGAGTCCTTACCACCAACTCGTCCTCATTTACCTCCTTTAACGTCTCCTTGACAGGGATTGCCGGGCTTACCGCTCCATATTTTTCCGTCTCCTTAATTACCTTTTCTATGAGATGGGTGGAAATTAAGGGACGCACTCCATCGTGGATAAGCACGATATCCGTTTTCTCATCCACATTTTTTAAACCTTCAAACACGGAATCAGTTCTCTCTTTACCTCCCTCCGCTATTGTCTTTATCTTTTTATATTCAAGGGAAAAAAGGATTTTTCCCCTTACATATTCCCTCATTCCTCGAGGGACGATAAGAATGATCTTGTCTATTAGTTGACATCTCTCAAAGGGGGCTATTGTCCAGCAGACTATCGGCTTCCCTTTAAGGGGACAGAACTGTTTCGGCTGAGCTTTTCCAAATCTTTTTCCTTTTCCCGCAGCTACAATGATAGCCTCAACCCTCACTTCACCTCCCCCTTACGTTCTTCCTTCTCCTTTCCTCCTTTTTCTTTGTTTCTTCCTTTATCTCGGTGAATATCATCTTTCCCGTAGTAGTTTGAAGAACTGAGGTAACCAACACCTCTACCTCCTTCCCTATGTATTTTTTTCCACCCTCAACTACCACCATAGTTCCGTCTTCGAGATAGGCTACTCCCTGGTTAGGATTTTCCCCTTCCTTGAGGATACTGATTTTCAGACTTTCTCCCGGCAGAAGTACAGGTTTTAGGGCGGTAGCTACCTCATTTATATTTAAGACCTTCACCTCCTGAATCTTAGCCACCTTTTTCAGGTTGTGGTCGTTGGTGACCACTGTTCCATCTATAGCTTTAGCCAGAGCGAGGAGTTTGTTATCCACCTCAGGAATTTCAGGAAAATCCTTATCCAGAATTTCCACAGGGATAATGTTCTGGTTTTGAAGCCTATTTACCATATCCAGTCCCCTTCTTCCCCGAGCTCGCTTGGTAGATGAGGGAGAGTCGGCAATTTGCTGAAGCTCTGTGAGTACGAAATTTGGAATGACCAAAGTTCCCTCTATAAACCCGGTTTCGCAAAGGTCTGCTATTCTTCCGTCAATTATCACCGAGGTATCCAGAATCTTGTATTTACTAACTTCTCCCTCAATCCCTGTTCTCTTTCCAGCGAGCCGACCTAAGAAACTAAATATCTCCTCCTCTCTTCTTGTTGCGATGGTTATTCCTAAACCAGCAAATATTACGTTAATTACCAGAAGCAGGAAAGGGGAAAAGGGCTTGAAGAAATTAATCAACAAGATTGGATAGGCTATGAGGTTAGCAAAAAGAATACCTATCCCCAACCCTATAATTCCCACTATAAGTTTCCTTATGGAAACTTTGGTGAGCCATCTTTCTGCGACTAATATTAGAGTGGCCACCCACCCCCCCACTAAGGTGGGTATCCATGGGTTATAACCCAAGTCCAGGGAAATTCCATAGCAACAAGCTCCCACCAACACGACAAATAAGATACGCACTCTAAGTTGCTCTATTTTCATGAACTTCATCTCCTTTTCAATCTTTACCTTCCTAACAAGGCCTTATTTTTCAAGCGTTCTAATTCTTGTTTGATGAAATTTGCTCTTTTTTCTCCCACCTCGTTAATCTTGGTCAACTCAGAAACGGTGGCTTTCATGATGTTCGGCAGATCGCCGAAAAAATTTACTACATTTTTCACCACGGGTGTAGGTAAGCGGGGAATTTTGGATAAAATTCGATATCCGCGGGGGAAAACACTCAAATCCAGGTTCTCCGGCTTTGCCTCATATCCCAGAATACGCATAATGTTTTTGGTCTCTAAGAGTTTATCCATACTCATCTGTTCCAATTCTAAAAGTACCTTTTCAGGATCCTCTTGTGCATAATCCTGTACTATCCATTCATTTTCCTCTACGGCGTCTCCCACTATTTCCTTTAACTGCATCTTTATCAAACGCGCTTCTTCTCCCAACTCTATAATATACCTTTCTATTTCCTCTTTTATCTTCTTTATCATCTGACCCCTTTGAACAGTTCTCACCACATTATATAGCTTCACCTCACCTCGAAATTCCAAAAGTTCCAGTTCATCCAGAACCTTACTGAAGGCCATCCTGTATCTTTCCATGGTTTGAAGAGCCTGACTGGCCCTGCTTATAAGTTCAGGTATCCCTTTCAGGACATACTTTATATTCCCCTGATAAAGAGTGATCACTCGCCGGGATTGAGAGATGGCAATGACTGGGCAATCAGTCTGCTTGGCCATCCGCTCAGCTGCCCGGTGACGAGTACCTCTTTCAGTGGTGGGAATGAGGTAGTCCGGAACCAGCTGAACGTTGGCATAAGAAATTTTTTTTATATCTTTGGATATGATAATAGCTCCGTCCATCTTTGAAAGTTCAGCTAAGGCTGTGGGAGTAAGAGGGCAATCCACCTTAAACCCTCCATCTATGGCGTTAATTACCTCTTGTGTGTCCCCCACCACAATCAGACCACCAGTATTTGCCTGCAGGATTATCTCTAATCCCTGTCTTATAGGGGTGCCAGGAGACACCAACTTAAGAAGCTTTAAAAACTTTTCTTCATTAATGATATCTGACATTTATCTTCCCTCTAATCCTATATCCAGCGCTTCCTTGACTTCTCTTACTCCTATGAGTCTCATACCGGGAGGAGCTTTAATCTTTTTTAAGGTTGATCGGGAGACAAAGCATCGGGTAAAGCCCAATCTGGCTGCTTCCTTTAACCTCTTCTCCATAAAGCCCACTGGACGGACTTCTCCGCTAAGACCAACCTCTCCAATGGCTAAGGAATCCCCAGGAAGGGGTATGTTTTGAAGGCTGGAGGCTACAGATAAAGCAATGGCTAAATCGCAAGCAGGCTCTTTTACTTTCATTCCTCCAGCCACATTTAGATAGACATCCTGATCATAAAGACGCAGTCCGCACCTTCTTTCCAGCACAGCTAAAAGGAGACATAGTCTATTGTAGTCAACTCCCTGACTTATTCTTCTGGGAATGGTTAAATTGGAGGTGGTTGCCAGAGCCTGAATTTCCACCAGAAAAGAGCGAGTCCCTTCAATGGTAGAGACCACCATTATCCCTGGATTTCCTAAGGCATCGCTCAAGAAGAGCTTGGATGGGTCTTCCACCTCCTTCAGTCCGGATTCCTCCATCTTAAAGATACCAATTTCGGAAATTGGTCCAAACCTGTTCTTTACCGCTCGCAGTATCCTGTACTGATAATTTCTTTCCGATTCAAAATAGAGAACTGTGTCCACGATGTGCTCCAGAACTCTGGGTCCAGCAATGGTTCCTTCCTTGGTGACATGACCTATCAAGAAAATGGTTATCCTTCTTTGTTTGGCCAATCTCATAAGATAAGCTGCACACTCCCTCACCTGAGAGACAGAACCAGGAGCAGATTCATAATCCTCCCGGTAAAGGGTTTGAATAGAGTCTATTATCACCATTTCCGGTCCCAGATCATCGATCTGTTGCGCAATTCTCTCTAAGTTGGTCTCGGACAGGACATAAAGATGCCGTGAGTTTATCCCCAGCCGTGAGGCTCTGCCTCTAATCTGTTCCGCTGATTCCTCTCCAGAGACGTAGAGCACCAGATGTCCCGAGGAGCTCAGTTTATCCCCTATCTCGAGCAGGAGAGTAGATTTTCCTATCCCCGGTTCTCCTCCGATCAATATCAAAGAGCCTGGAACTATTCCTCCTCCTAAGATACGGTCGAACTCTTTTATTTCGCTGGAATACCGCATTTGTTCGGATTCATCGATCTCCGTGAGGGGTTTGGGTGCAGCCAAGCCAGAGGAAAGGCCCCGAAAATAGGTCTCCTTTCTTATGTTTTCCTCCTGAAGGGTGCCCCATTCGCCACATTCAGGACAACGACCTAACCACTTGAAAGAAATATGACCGCAGTTCTGACAGACAAACCTGACCTTGCTTTTTTCTTTCACCGCATTTTCTCCAGAAGATCTATACTCTGAAGAGCTCTTCCGGCTCCGATAGCCACACAGGACAAAGGGTCATCAGCTAAATGAGCTGTGATGCCGGTCGTCTCCTTGATCAAGCGGTCGAAGTTTTTCAGCATACTTCCTCCTCCGGTGAGGACAATTCCTTTCTCAATTATGTCTGCTGCCAGTTCTGGTGGGGTTTTTTCCAGGACAGCTTTTGTCTTCTCCACAATTGAGGACAACGGCTCGGCTAAAATTTCGGATATCTCCTCAGCACAAATCCTGATCCGCTTGGGCAGCCCCGTCATCAAGTCCCTTCCGCGTACCTCAATCTCTTTATTACGAGGAGGAGAGATAGCATATCCTATTTCCTTCTTCAGTCGTTCAACAGTGACCTCTCCCAGAGCCAGATTATAGTGCTTTCTCATATACCTGCTGATGGTCTCGTCCAGCTTGTCACCTCCTACACGGAGCGATTCGCTCACTACAATCTCTCCTAAGGAAAGGACGGCAATGTCAGTAGTCCCTCCTCCTACATCTATGATCATGTTTCCTTCTGGTTTGGCGATGTCCAGATTTGCTCCTATAGCCGCTGCCTTGGGCTCCTCAATTAGAAAGACCTTCTTGGCCCCCGCTTGAATGCCAGCATTTCTTACCGCTCTTCTCTCCACCGAGGTTCCTCCAGAGGGAATGCAGATCATAAGGTAGGGAGGGAAGAAGAGCCATTTCCCGTAAATTTTGCTGATAAAATACTTGAGCATACTCTCTACGATGTTGTAGTCAGCGATCACTCCATCCCTCATAGGTCTTATGGCAGAGATGTTTCTCGGGGTTCGGCCCAGCATCTGTTTAGCCTCACTTCCAATGGATAAGATCTTGCCCGATTCTTTATCCATCGCCACTACAGATGGTTCATTGATTACTATCCCTCGCCCTTCCAGATAAACCAGGGTACTGGTGGTACCTAAATCTATCCCTATTTTCTTGCTCAAGGAAAACATCTCATTCCTCTACTCTCTTAATTCGTGCTCCTAATCTGGATAGCTTTTCCTCCAATCTCTCATATCCTCTGTCGATGTGATGAATGTCGCAGATCTGCGTTACTCCTCTTGCTGCCAGGCCAGCCAGCACCAGAGCCGCTCCTCCCCGTATATCAGAAGCCTTGACGATGGTTCCCTCAAGAAAGGGAACCCCCTTTACTATTACCATTTGTCCTTTCCTTTCAATCTGAGCTCCCATTCTTTGAAGCTCAGCTATATGAGCGAATCTGTCCTCGAAGACGGTTTCCGTGATTATACTGGTTCCTTGAGCTAGACAAGCAAGAGAGGTCATCTGAGGTTGCAGGTCTGTGGGAAAACCAGGATAAGGAAGAGTTTTTATCTTAACTGGCCGAGGATGATTTCCCAAGATTCTTATCTGGTTATCTTTGACCTCAATTTCCATTCCCATCTCCCTTAACTTCGCCAGAACTATTCCTAAATGGTGAGGAAGGATTTCTTTCAGCACAACCTCCCCTCCGGTAATGGCTCCCGCTATGAGCAGCGTTCCTGCCTCAATTCGGTCAGGAATTATAGAATAACTTGCAGGATGAAGTTCTCTCACACCTTCAACCCTGATCGAATCCGTCCCCACTCCCTCTATCTTAGCTCCCATCTTCCTTAAAAAAGTTGCCAGCTCTATTATCTCGGGAGCACGAGAGGCACCCTCAATTACGGTTACACCTCTGGCCACGGATGCAGCTAACATTATGTTTTCGGTAGCTCCTACGCTGGGCAGGTCCAGATAGATATTATCTCCCTTAAGTCCTCTTTTCGCATACGCCTCGATATAACCCTCCCTTACCTCTATCTTGGCCCCCATTTGCACAAGTCCTTTAAGATGAAGATCAACCGGTCTTCTACCTATGGCACATCCTCCAGGAAGGGAGACTCGAGCACGTCCAAGGCGGGCTAACAGGGGGCCCAGGACCAATATAGAGGCCCGCATCATTCTGACCAGCTCGTAAGGAGCTTCATAGTTCGAAAGGCTGGTGCAATCAATCTTCAAACCTTCATTCTCCCTTTCTATCACACTTCCTAACCCCTCCAGGACCTTCTTCATGGTTATTATATCAACAAGCTGAGGGACATTTTTGAGCTGACATCTTCCTTCTGTCAGAAGACACGCAGCCATCAGTGGAAGAGCTGAGTTCTTTGCTCCACTTATCCTGACCTTACCCTTTAAGGGAACGCCTCCTTCGATGATAAATTTACCCACTTTCTTCTCCACCTGTTTTTATCTCAATTTCTGCTTGTGACCTTAACTTTTCCATCCAACTTTGAAGGAGCTTCTCTTTTTTCCTTCGCCTTAGAAAACTTTCTATCTTATCCTGGATCCTCTCGAGAGAAACTTCTCCTTCATTCTCATCCGTCCCCTTCAGGTTCTCTCGATATATCCGACAAAATCGCTTAATCTCTTCTTGCGCCTTCTCATCCCCCTTTAAATATCGCTTCAGCTTCAGGTAAAAATCCCTGATCTCTTCTTTTTCTATCTTTACCTTATCATCCATTTCCCTTAGTTTTTGAGCAATTAGCCTTTCCCGCAAAAGCCTCCTTTTTATCCTCTCCTTGAATTCCTCTAAGGACAAATCTTCCTTCTCCAACATCTCCTGGAAGACCTCATCGGAAAGATCGCCCTTAATATCAGAAAGGACCTTTTCCACTTCCTGGGAGCTCACAGTGATCTTTTCTCTTTTTGCCTCTTGAAGGAGAATATATTCGTTTATCATTCGCTCCAGGGCTATATCCCTTAGTTTTTTTTCATCCTGAAATTCCCAATCCCTTCTTATTAAAGACATCTCCCGGACCAGCTGTCTTTGGGTGATGATTTCTCCATTAACTACCGCTATTATCCTGTCTATTAGCTGAGCAGGTTCAACCGGCACTATTGTTATATTTAATAAAAAGAAAAAAATTAAGGTGAGTAGCTTTAACATTTTTCCCTTTCTCAAGCTCAACTCTTGTTTTCTCTAAGTTATGATAGCAAATTTTTTAGTTTTTGTAAAATTTCCTTCAGGTAAATGAGCGTCTTCCCATTGTTCATCCTCTCAAGAGGAATGATTAAGTTTTTCTCATCCATAGGAAGAAGCTGAACCCTTGGCTTCAGCTTTTTTTCAATTATCTCTCTTTTTCTTCCCGAAAGAGGAGATGAGGCAAATGTCGCCCAGACTCTGGAGTTCACTCGCCTTAGCGAAGTAATTCCCAAATTTTTTGTTATAAGTTTTATTTCCATAACTCTAATCAGGTTCATAGTCTCTGCGGGCAGAGGACCGTAACGGTCCCGTAGTTCCTGTTTAAAACTTAAAAGCTCCTTTTCATCTTTTATCTGACCCATTTTTTGGTAAAGCTCAAATCTCTGTTCTTCAAAGGGAACATAAGAAGGAGGGATTCTGGCCTCCACTCCCAAGTCCAGACTCACAGGAAAGGAAGGAGTGACCTTTTCCCCTTTTAGCTTCTTTATCTCCTCAGAGAGGAGCTGAGAGTAAAGGGTGAACCCGACGGCAGCTATATGACCATGCTGCTCTTTGCCCAGAAGATTTCCCGCTCCTCTTATCTCAAGGTCCTGCATAGCTATGCGAAAACCAGCTCCTGCTTCTTTAAACTGGTTTATAACCTCCAAGCGCCTGCGGGCTTCCTCGGTCAAGGATTTAGTCGGGGTAATGAGAAAATAGGCATATCCCTTTACGTTTCCTCTACCCACCCTTCCCCTTAGCTGATATAGGTCTGCCAGACCGAACTGTTCTGCCTGTTCCACGATCAGGGTGTTCACGTTGGGCATATCTATACCTGATTCGATAATGGTGGTACAGATCAGGACGTCGTATTTTCGATTGAGAAAATCTCTTGTGATTTTCTCGAGCTCCTTGGAGGCCATCCTCCCATGAGAGACGGCAACGGAGGCCTCGGGAACCAGCTGTCTTACTTTATCAGCAACCTTATATATTTCTCTAATTCTGTTATACAGGTAAAAGACCTGACCGTTTCTTTTCAGTTCCTTGAGAATAGCTCTTCTTATCAGATTCTCTTCGTACTCTATTACCTTTATCTCCACATTTAGCCTCTCCTCAGGAGGGGTGAGGATTACGCTCATATCCCTGATTCCCACCAAGGACATATAAAGAGAGCGAGGGATGGGAGTGGCACTGAGGGTCAGGACATCCACTGATTTTCTAAACTCTCTTAACTTTTTCTTATGTACTACTCCAAAACGCTGCTCCTCATCGATGATTACCAACCCTAAATCGTTAAAACTTACATCATCCTGGATTAAGCGATGTGTCCCAATCACGATATCTACTTTCCCACATTTTAAGTCCTCGATGATCTTTTTCTGTTTCTGAGGGCTCTGGAAACGAGAGAGCATTTCTATGTTGATGGGATAGGCAGCCATCCTCTCTGTGAAGGTGCGATAGTGCTGCTCGGCAAGAATGGTGGTGGGGACCAGCACGGCCACCTGTTTGTTATCCATTACTGCCTTGAAAGCGGCTCGCATAGCTACCTCTGTCTTTCCATATCCTGCATCTCCACAGATTAGTCTATCCATAGGTCTGGCGCTTTCCATGTCCTTTTTTATGTCCCGAATAGCCTTTAGCTGATCAGGGGTTTCTCGATAGGGAAAGGATGCTTCAAATTCCAGTTGCCATGATGTATCTGGCGAAAAGGAATGACCAGGGATGACCTTTCGAATAGAGTAAAGTTTAAGAAGAGAAGAGGCAAGTTCCTGAGCAGCTTTTTTAACTCTTTTCTTTGCCAGCCGCCACTCTCCTCCCTCCAAACTGTAGATGGGAGGTGGACAGCTGGAATCCCCTATATATTTGTGCAGTCGATCTATCTGGTCTATGGGGACGTAGAGGCGATCAGAACCCTTGTAATTGACCTGGAAGTAATCGTTTTTTCTTCCCTCTATCTCCAGCGTCTTTACCCCGTTGAACTTTCCTATACCGTAGTCGATATGAACCACGTAATCTCCTTTTTGTAGCTCGCTCCATTTTCTGATCTTCCTCGCCTTTGGGTAAATCCACCTCTTTCTCCTTTCCCTGTAGCGTTGAAATACGTCCTCATCAGTTATAAAGACCTCTTTTGTGCTGTCAAATTTAAATCCTCTCCTTATATCTCCTACAGCAATAACGGGAGAGGAAAGCTGCTCAAAAGGACAAAAATCCTTCCTTAAGGAAACTTTTAGCTTTTTCTCCTCCAACAGTTCCTTTAACCTTTCTCCTTGCCCCAGATTTGAGACCAGCAAGATCACCTTATATCCCTCCTGCCTCCACTTTTTTATGTCCTGTGTCAAGAGGTCCAGGTTTCCCCGATAGGAGGGCAGAGGTGAAGAGGAAAGGGGAAGGATATGTTTTGGTCTCATCCAGGAACTTCTCTGTGGTAGAGTGGAAAGATACAGATGGGGTTTTTCGAGAACCTTCTTAAATGCCTTAATCTTTGAGCTTTCCCAGTCTTTCATCTGATTCTGAAGATTCGCTGGCTCGTCCAGGACGAAGATAAAGGAGGAAGGGAGAACCTCAAAGAAGGGAAGGATATCTTTTTTCTCTCCTTTAATCAGGGAAAGCTCGTCCTTTGAGGACAAGATTACCTCATCTCTCTTTTTAATTGAGGATTGGGTGAGGGGATCAAATTCTCGGATAGACTCCACATTTTCCCCGAAAAGTTCAATTCTGATAGGATAAGAGTAAACAGGAGAATAAAAATCTATAATTCCTCCGCGGAAAGAATACTCACCTTGTTCCTCCACCAGAGGAGAAAACTCATATCCTCTTTTTACTAAGTATTTTAAGATTAAATCTCGATCTATCTTATCCCCCTTTCTTAAGCGAAGAGCATCACGATTTAAGGCGGAAAAAGAGGGGACTTTTTGAATGAGAGAGGAAAGGCAGGTAACTATCAGGATATTGGGATCCTCCTTTAACCGATATAGAAGCTCAAGTAATCTACCTTCCCCATTCTGCTTCGGGGAGGAGAGAAGAAAGATCCTGCTTTTTTGAGGAATGAAGGAGAGAAAATCCTGATAGGTATCTTTGGCCTCTAAATGGGTGGGAGCGACAAATAAAAAAGAACCCCTTCGCTGACTCTGTAGGAGGCTTACCAGGTAAGCCTTCGCCTCCTGCGTTAAGCCATACATCCAGCAGGGTATTTTCCCTTCATCGATAATTTTTTGAAGATGTAGTTTAACTTTATCCGTCACCTACAATTTTTCTCCCTCCTAACTCCTTTTTAAGAGACTCCAACAGCTCCTCCATCTCTCCGTTTAAGATATCCTCTAAGTTGTATAAGGTAAGATGAATGCGGTGATCTGTTACTCTATTTTGGGGAAAGTTATAAGTTCTTATACGCTCCGACCTTTCAGCTCTTTTGATCTGGACCTTTCTTTGTTTGGAGATTTCATTTTGTTGTTCTATTTTTTTTCTCTGGAGGAGCTTGGCACGCAAAATTCGCATCGCTCTGGCTTTATTCTGATGCTGGGAGCGTTCATCCTGACATTGAACTACAATTCCCGTGGGAAGGTGCGTTATTCTCACTGCTGAATCGGTAACATTTACATGTTGCCCTCCTGCTCCTCGAGAGCGGAAGGTCTCTATTAACAGGTCCTCAGGTTTTATCTCCACTTCTACCTCCTGCGCCTCTGGAAGAACAGCCACCGTAGCGGTAGAGGTATGAATTCTTCCACTTGACTCGGTTACGGGGATTCTCTGAACTCGATGTACTCCGCTTTCATAGCGTAAATTAGAGAAGACATCTTTTCCCTCTAAGGCAAAGATGGCCTCCTTAAACCCACCCATGTCCGTGGGATGAAAATGAATGTTTTCCATTCGCCAGCCCTTTCTCTCCGCGAGACGAGCGTACATTTTGTAAAGATCAGCAACGAACAAAGCTGCCTCTTCTCCTCCAGCTCCTGCTCTGATCTCCACAATTATGTTTCTATGAGAGTGCTCATCCTCGCTGACTAAGAACCTGGAAATTTCCTCCTCTATCTTTCCCATCTTCTTTTTTAACCGGTCCTTCTCCTCCCTGGCTAATTCCTTAATTTCTTCTTCTTGGTCATCCAAAAGAAGCTCCTCTATCTTCTTCATTTCCTCCTGGGATTTTTTATATTCCCTCCACAGCTGAACACCCTCCTCTAACTCCTTTCTCTCCCTGTTGTACTTAGATAAAAGCTTTCTGTCCAAAAGGACCTCAGGACGAGAAAGTAGTCCAGTGAGCTCCTCGTAGCGTTCTTCCATCTTTTTTAATTTAATGATCTCTTGCTCATTCATAGACTTCACCCCTCATCCTTATGAGAGCTCTTACCCTTTATCTTGAAGTATAGGAATTTATAAACATTTGTTTAATAAAGGGGGGAGCAGCGAAGCGTTGAGGGGGGAAAGATTCCCCCCTCAAGTGTCGTTATCTTGATCTAATTCCACATTCCAATAAGCGACATCTAAGAAGCTTTTCCAGCTCTCCTCCTTTATATTGGCAAGGTTTTCTTTTATAAAGGTCCCCCATTCGGGTTTTTTAGGTTTACGAATAAGTCTCATTCCCGCCTCTTTCAGGGTTTTGTTCCCCTTGCGCAGATTACAGGAAATACAAGAACAAACCACATTCTCCCAGGTATCCTTTCCCCCTCGAGACAGAGGAACCACGTGGTCTATGTTCAGCTCTTCCGGTCTGAAGGTCTTTCCGCAATATTGGCAGGTATTTTTGTCCCTTCTATAGATATTCCTGCGGGTAAACTTCACCTCACGAGGAGGAAGTTTATCGTAGATCATTAAAAGGATAACCCGGGGGACCTTGATCTTATAGGTGATTGTCCTTATCACATCCCCATTATCTGCGGAATTTTGAGAAAAATCCCTCCATTCCTCAAATCCGAATGTATAAAAGGAACCTCCCTCTTTTAATACCACCTGGGCATGCCTCAGGTAAAGAAGGCAGATTGCCCTCCTTACCGAACAGACATCGATCACCTGCCACAGCTTATTTAATACCAAGACCTTAGAGTTAAGTGCCTCCATTTTTGCTAACCTGATAAAATTAGACCCTTGCCTGTTCTTGTAACTTGAAGTATAGAAATTTATAAACACAATTTATAAACATTTGTTTAATAAAAGGGGGAGCAGCGAAGCGTTGAGGGGGTCATTCCGAAGGAATGGGCAAAAGCCTATATTTCCCCCCTCAAGTGTCGTTTTCTTGATGTTTATTATAGACATAGATGAGCAACTGTCAAGCAATGTGAGTGAAGGGTGAAGGGTGAGGGGTGAAGAGTGAAGAGTAAAGAGTAAAGAGTAAAGAGTGAAGAGTGAAGAGTGAAGGGTGAAGGGTGAGGGGAGATGCTTTCCCTTTACCAATGCAAAATCGGCCCTTGCTTCCTCA
>QMPZ01000002.1 GCA_003648815.1 Candidatus Aerophobota bacterium
TCTTTATTCTGCTGGCTTCTTCTCTAAGAGGAGCAGGAGATGTCCTTACCCCTACCAAAGCCTTGGCCTTAGCTACCTTTTTAAACATCGCCTTGGACCCTCTTTTTATCTTTGGCTTCTGGAGATTTCCTCGAATGGGTGTAGCTGGCTCTTCCCTGGCCACGGTCATCGCCCGAGGATGCGGGATGTTTTATCTTCTGCGTGCCTTTTTTCTGAAGAAATCCGTACTTCATCTTAGCTTGAGGAAGTTGAAATTGGACTTTGGTGTAATGTACAGGATCATAAGGATAGGAGTCTTCAGTTCTTTGGAGATGTTGATGAGGAACTTCTCAGGACTGGTAATGATGAGAATCGTGGCCATTTACGGTACCTTCGCCGTGGCCGCTTATGGGGTAGGAATGAGGTTAATGATGATGGTCTTGATGCCTGGCTTTGGCATCGCTCAATCAGCGGCCACCTTAGTTGGTCAGAACTTAGGGGCGGGAAAACCTGACAGGGCCGAAAAGAGTGCCTGGCTGGCCGCAGGGTTATATGGGATTATCATGGCCAGCTTGACCGTAATTTATCTTTCTTTTTCTCATTTTTTAATCAGCTTGTTTAACAGCAACCCTGAGGTAATCAGGATCGGGACCGAGCTCATAGGTTATCTTTCCTGGGGATTTATTTTTACCGCCCTGGGCATGGTATTGGCCAGGGCGATGGGAGGAGCAGGAGACACTTTAACTCCTATGGTCATTACTGGCGTGTGTCTTTTTGGCTTTAACATTCCTCTTTGTATAATCTTTTCTCAAACAATGGGCTTAGCTACTAAGGGAATATGGCTGGGAATGCTCATCTCTAATATGATACAGGGCTCGATCACATCTTTGTGGTTTAGCAGGGGAAAGTGGAAGTATAAAGAGGTATAAGAATTGTGAGGGTAAGATAAAGATGACCGCACTTACATTTTACGGAGGAGTAGAAGAGATAGGAGGAAACAAGATTCTTCTACAGACGAAAAATAGCAAGATTTTCTTTGATTTTGGAATGAGCTTTAAAAGAGCAGGCCTTTACTTTTCCGAGTTTCTTCAGCCTCGAAAGCTTAATGGAATTGGTGATTTTCTGGAATTTGGGCTGATTCCGGATTTAAGCGGGCTGTATCGGACTGACTACCTCAAGCATATGGGAAGGAAAGAGGAAGAGAGGAAATACGATGCGGTATTTTTAACCCACGCTCATGCGGACCACATCTCCTACGTTCATCACCTGAGGGAGGATATACCTATCTACAGCTCAGAGGCTACAGAGAAGATTATGCAGGCTTTGGAGGATACAGGAAGTTCGGGATTTACCGATTTTATCCACCTTAAGGTGAACTTTAAGCTGGAGGAAAGGAAAAAAGGAGAAGGTTTGAAGAGGATGAGGGGATACAAGGTAAAAAGGGACTTTCGTATTATCAAACAAGAGATTAAGATAGACGATATCAAGGTAACTGCGCTTCCCGTGGACCACTCACTTCCCGGTGCCTTAGGTTACATCATAGAGACTCCGGATGGTCCCATCGTATATACCGGAGATCTTAGATTCCACGGCTATCAGCGAGAGCTGACGGAAAGGTTCATCGAGAAAGCTTCCAGGATAAAACCAAAGGTCTTAATCATCGAGGGGACGAGGATAGGGGAAAAAGGCGCCCTCTCGGAGGAAAAGTTAGGTGAAAGGGTTTATGAGGTTGTGAAGAGGACAAAAGGGCTGGTGGTGGTTAACTTTCCCATGAGGGATCTCGATAGGATGAAATCCTTCCTCAAGGTAGCTCAAAGAACAGGAAGAAGGCTGGTCATCAATACCAAGCAGGCATATCTTTTGAAGCTTTTATCCGGGGTCAATTGCGATTGTCCTTCCCTTGAAGATGTGGGGATATATATTCAGAGAAAGACCTGGGGTCTCATCGGAAGGGACGATTTTCCCGAGGATATCATAAGGCAGGATTATTCCCGCTATCCCTGGGAGCTGGAGTTTATAGATCACTCCAGTGCCTTAACCTACAGGGACATAAGAAACAATCCAGAGCATTTTATATTCAGGTGCGACTTCTTTGAGCTTAAGGAGCTAATAGACATAAGGCCTCCCCGACAAAGCTGTTACGTTCGTTCGGTAACCGAGCCCTTTGATGAGGAAATGGAGATAGAGAAAAAAAAGGCGGACAACTGGCTGAAGCATTTCGGCCTTTATCCCTATGAGCAAATTCACTGCTCAGGCCATGCCAGCGGAGAGGAACTTGTGAAAATTGCCAGGGAACTTCACCCCCAAATCTTGATACCAGTGCATACAGAACATCCTCACCTTTTTAAGAAGTTTTACAAAAATACGAGAATAGTAAAAGAAGGTGAGACGGTTTTTATATAAGATTTTCTCTTTTAGGGAGGCAAGGTATGCCAAGGGAGATCGTGGCCGTAGGCAAAGGAAAGGTGGTGATAAGAGAATATGAGGAAAGGATGCCTGGGCCAGGCGAGGTGTGTATAAGGAGCGAGCTTTCAGCTGAAAAACACGGCACCGCCTTAACCTTTTATAAGGGGCTTAGTCCTTTTGAGGAAAAGAGCTGGGATGAGGAGCTTAAGCTTTTCGTTCCCAAGAAAAAAGAAAGGAAAGAAAATAGCCGGGTAATGCATTTGGGGAACATGACCGTGGGCACGATAGTTAAAGTGGGAAAGAAGGTCACCACCTTTAAGGTAAACGATAGGGTTTATGGATACCTGCCTTTTCGGGAAACGCATATCGTAGAGGAAGATAAAGTGCATCCGGTCCCCTCCGGTTTAAGGGATGAGCAAGTTGTATGTATTGATCCTGCGGTTGTGGCTTTAATGTCTGTCCGTGAGGGACACATCAGCTTAGGCGATAAGGTAGCAGTATTTGGTCTGGGCGCTATAGGACTTTTGGCAGTGCAAATGGCAAGACTTTCCGGTGCCAGTTTTGTTGTGGGAGTGGATCCGATTCCGGCAAGAAGGAAATTAGCTGAAGAGTGTGGAGCGGACCTCACTATAGATCCAGTTACATCTGATGCTGGACTGAGGATAAAGCTGGCAACCGAGAGGAAAGGAGTCGATGTAGCGATAGAGGCGAGCGGCTCGTACAAGGCTCTTCAACAGGCCATCAGGGGAACAAGATATGGTGGAACGATAGTTCCGGTGTCCTTTTATCATGGTGAGGCAAAGGACTTGAACTTGGGGGAGGAGTGGCACTTTAATCGTCAGGTTATGGTCTCGGGCGCCAGGGTAGAAAGCGAGCCATATAGAGATTATCCCCGTTGGGACAGAGAACGCGTATACAGGACAGTTATCGAGCTTTTCCAGAGAGGAAATCTTAAGATAGGTGGCTTACTTCAAGTAGTAGACTTTGACGATGTTCCTCAGGCCTATGGGGAAATTGACAAACACCCGGAAAAATGGATTAAGTTAGGTGTAAGGTACAGGTAAGTCCTGGTGGAAAATGTGTCACCAATCTACGGCGAACCTTGTAAAACAAAAGGAAAAGGAGGGGAAGATGAAGTTAGCCATTCAGGAAAACTTAGTTCCTGGCAAAAGTTTTTTGGAGAAAGTAAACAAGGCCACCGAATATGGTTTTCAGGCAATTGAAGTCTGGGGAATGGATATCGTCAACAGGGTGGAGGAGATTAAAGGAGCCCTGTCCGGGAGTAAGCTAAGGATAAGTACTATCTGTGCAGGATACAGGGGATCTTTGCTCAGCTCGAGTAAAGAAGAAAGAGATAAGGCCATAAAGGATATCAAGGAACTTTTAACCATCGGCTCAGATCTTGGGGCAGTGGGGCTGATAGTGGTGCCCATTTTCGGTCCGCCTCAGATTCCTGACCTTTCTCCCTGGAAAAGAGCGGAAGAGATAGAGAAGGAGCTTTTGGTAACTCTTCTAAAAGAGATAGGGGAAAAAGCTGAAGAGGTGGGCTGTTTTTGCCTTTTAGAGCCTCTAAATAGGTATGAGACTCACCTGATCAAAACAGTAGAGCAGGCAATTGAGATAGTTAAAAGGGTCAACAGTCCAGCAGTTAAAGTTATGGCTGACTTTTTCCATATGAGCATTGAGGAGGCAAAAATAGATGAGGCCATTAAAAAGGGGAAGGATTTTATCTGTCATGTCCACTTAGCAGACTCTAACCGGCTTTTGCCTGGCTGCGGGCATACCGACTTTAAAGCTGGGTTCAGTGCTTTAAAAGAGATAGGCTATGACAAATATATGGCCCTGGAATGCAGGATTCCTGGAAAAGCTGAGGAGGAGCTACCTAAATGCGTGGAGTATCTGAAGGGATGTATGGAGTAAGGTGAAGGTAAACCTTGAAAAAGGTGCTTTAAATAATGGAAAGGAGAGATGACGTCATGGAGGTTCGTTTCATAAATCGCGAGGATGTAGATTTAGTTAAGCGTATGAACATGTACTGTTTTGGTTTGCCAGAGGAGCGCGTTAATTGGCTGGCAGAAAATGTTTTCAGTCCCGAAAACTGTATTGGTGCTTATGAGGAAGGAAAGCTTGCTGCATCTTTGTATATTTTTCCTTTTGAGATCTTTCTCGGGGAAAGAGTTGTGAAGATGGGGGGCATTGCTAATGTAGCTACGCTACCTGAGCACCGCAGAAGAGGATATGCCTCAAGGATGCTCATCGAATCCTTAAGGATCATGAGAGAACGCGGCCAGATTTTTTCCATGCTGGGTCCCTTCTCTTACGAATTTTATAGAAGATATGGTTGGGAGCTGGGATTTCATAAAAAGAAATACACGCTTCATATGGAAGATATGAAGAAGTTCGGTGATCCAGGCTGGAGTTTTCGTCCTTTAGGTCCTGATGATATTGATTCGATGAACAGCGTTTACGAAAGTTTTATAAAACACTACCACGGAGGGGTCAGGCGCAATCAAGATATGTGGAAGAGGAAGTTTGAGGAGATAAAAAAATTTGAGAAAAACTTTCACTGCTACGGCACAGAGGATCAGGAGCATAATTTGCGAGGTTATATTTTCTTTTCGATAAGGGAGGAAAAGTTTTATGTAGAGGAACTGGCATATGATTCTCTTAGAGCAAAGAAGGCTCTCTTTTATTTCATATATCTTCACGATGCCCAGGCCCGCCAGATTATCTGGCGGGCGCCGGCTGACGATAACACTTCCCTTTTGCTGGATGACCCCGGACATAAGCTTGAGATACAGAGCGGGATGATGGTGCGCGTTGTGGACGCAAAATCGGTGCTGGAAAACTATCCCTTTGATCCCGCCTTAAAAGAAAGTTTTACCATGAAGATAGATGATATCTACGCACCGTGGAATAACGCAGTTTTTAAAGTAGAGGTTGAAGATGGAAGGGCAAAGGTAGAGGTTCTCAGGAGCAATGTTTCTGCGGATTTGAGATGCTCAATTCAGGTCTTCTCACAGGTTGCCATTGGGTACATAGGTTTGAAGGAGGCAGTGCAGCTTGAAAAGGTAAAGGCACCCAACAAGGGAAAACTTGATAAAATAAAGAGGCTCTTTCCGGCAAAGGTGACCTACATCAATGATCATTTTTAGGAGGTATATATGCCAAGGATAAAGACGCTGGTATTTACCGGAGGGGAAATTCATGATTTTAAAGGGTGTGGAGAGGCTATCGTTGAGGCCCTGTCACAGAACGAGCAATTCGAAATTAGTAAGGTGGAAAATGACCTTTCTGTCCTGGAGGCGCCTGGGCTTGATCCCTATGACATTGTTGTTTTCTACTATACCGTGGGCAAGATCACCGATGCTCAGAAAAACGGACTTCTCAATTTTGTAGCCTCGGGCAAGGGATATGTGGGCATCCATTCTGCGGCGGATTCCTTCAGAGATTGTCCTGAATATCAAGCCATGGTGGGAGGTCGTTTCCTCACTCATCCCCGTTATCGAGAATATCAAGTGAGCGTCGTCGATCCTGAGCATCCCATCACCAAGGACCTTACAGAATTCACGGTTACGGACGAGCAGTATATTTTGGATTTTGATCCCCGGGTGAATGTCCTCTGCTCAGCTTTATGGAAGGGAAAGGCTATGCCCGTTGCCTGGACGAAAAGCTGGGGTAAGGGGCGTGTCTTTTACCTTGCCTTGGGACATGATAGGAAGGCCTGCGAGCAAAAGATTTTCCGTCTCCTTCTTATAAGAGGAGCTTTATGGGCAGCAGGATTGGATTTGTGATGTGAGCCTTTGATCTTGTATATAAATTTACCGAATTCGAGTAAGATAACAAATAAGGAGGAAGGACACATGGCAGAGAAGGTAAAGCTGGCATTTATCGGTTGTGGAGGAATGGCCAGATTTCATCTCAAGGGCCTCAAGGATTTGAAAGAGGAAGGGAATGAGCTGTTCAGCATTGAGGCAGTATGTGATGTAGAAGAGCAAAGAGCTAAGTCCTTTTCAAAGGAGGTGTCAGGCTTATTTGGCAATCAGCCCCTCGTCTATACCGATCCTGAGGAGCTTTTAAAAAGAAAAGATATAGAGGCAGTATCCATATGTACTACCCACATCACCCACTACCCCCTGGCAAAGGAAGCAATAAAGGCGGGAAAACATATCATGATTGAAAAGCCTCTGGCTATTACCTTAAGTGAGGGAAGAAAGATAGTGGAACTAGTGGAGAGAAGTGGTCTTGTCTTTGCTGTGGCGGAGAACTATAGAAGAATCCCCTTAAACAGGGCTATCAAGAGGATGCTGGAGGAAAAGCTGATAGGTGAGATTTACTTTTTCCTTTACCAGTGGGCTGGTGTAGGCGATAAGATTTTCTGTGGAACACCCTGGCGCCACAGGAGAAGTGAAAGTGGAGGAGGATGCATGTTTGATAACGGCGTTCACGACTCCGACCTTATGCAATATTGGTTTGGTGAAGTGGATGAAGTTTACGGGACGATAAAAACCTATATCCCTATAAGGGAGGAAAAATCCTTAAGGGTTGAGGCGACCAATGAAGATTTCGGGGCAGCGATAATTTCTTTCAAGAGCGGCGTAAGTGGTTCATGGATGGGAAGCTGGGCGGCGAACAAGGGATTTCATTTTGTAGAAATCGTGGGAAGCAGGGGAACCTATTACGGCGAAAGAGGAGTTGAGCTTAAAAGTGGGCAGGTAATTTCCAAGGAAGAATTAGTCAAAAAATATGCTTCCGATGTGAGAGAGAACTCTGTAGCCAGCGAATATGAAGATTTTTTCAGGGCGATTGCCACTGGCAAAGGGCCGGAAACAGATGCACTTGTAGGGCTGAAAGCAATGGCTCTATCCTATGCTCTTTACGAGTCTGCTGAACTGGGAAAACCGGTAAAATTCGATGATGTTCTGGAGGGAAGGATCGCTAATTTTGAGAAGAAGGTAGTGGCGGCCATAGAATCTCGCCTTTCCTGATCCGGGTGGAAGATTCGCGTGCAGGAGCGAAAAAGCGTGAGGGTTAAATAGAATATGATTTAAGGTATCTTTTGAAAATGTCAGCTTCCATGAGGAAACTAAGAAATTTCCTCGTAGCGGTCGTCATATCCTTTGGCATTTTATACCTTCCCTTCACCCAACGAGAACTTGCTGAGATTCTGAACGTGGAAGAGGTTCTTCAGCCCTCCGAGGCCATCGTAGTTCTGGGAGGAGGGTTGAAGAGGGACGGGACCTTGGGCGTCAGCACGAAGGAGAGGGTCAGCTACGGGGTCTTTTTATTTAAGCAAGGTTTGGGAAAGTATCTTATCTTAAGCGGTGGGGACAGGGTCGCAGGAAAGATTGAGGCTGAGGAGATGTATGAGATAGCCCTGGATAAAGGTGTTGCTACAGAGGTAATGATAAAGGAAGCTAAATCCTCAAATACGTACGAAAATGCTGTATATACGAAAAGAGTTCTTCGTCAGCGCGGCATCAAGGGAGAAATAATCCTGGTAACTTCCCCTTATCATATGCGAAGGGCTCTTTGTTGCTTTAAGGAACAGGGCTTTAAGGTTTTGCCCGCACCGGTAAAGGAGAGCGAGATTTACAGGTTCGGATTTTATCAGAACTTGAGGAACATAAGACTCCTCCTTCATGAATTTTTAGGGCTGGCTTACTATTATTGTCTTGGCCGGATTTAGTCCAGGGAGGATTAAGAATGCAGGGGCCTCGAGGAACTAAAAGAGAGGAGTTTGAAGAGGTCTTAAAACTGGTAAACTATGTATTTCGGGAAAGCAGGAATGAGCCGCCTAATATGGGAAAGTGGTATCCGCTGATATTCAATTACGATAACCTGGAAAATATGCGCATTGTGCTGGAAGATGGTAAGGTCGTCTCTCACATTGGTATTTCCGAATCAAAGATAATAGTTTATGGATGCACGACAAAACTCGGCAGCATTGGCTCCGTGTGCACCCATCCTGAATACAGGGGAAGGGGGCTTGCGAGCTTGCTCTTGAAGGATGCCATGGAAAAACTGGACAGGGATGGGGTCGACATCATGCTGGTCTCCGGTGGACGCGGGCTTTATAGAAGAGCTGGTTGTGTGGAGGCAGGGATAATATATGAGTTTAGAGTTCCTCAGGATAAGTTAAAATGCTTTAATTTTTCAGATGTCGAGCTTTTCCCTTACAAGGAAGAATACTTAGAGGAGATAGTCAAGCTTTATCAGGAGGAGCCGGTAAGGTTTCATCGCTCCTTAGAGGATTTCAGGATGATCTTGAGCACCGGTGCCGCTATGAATAGAAAAGCGCAGACCTTGTTGATCCGTAAGGATGAAAGGATCCTGGGCTATCTGGTATCTCAACTTCCCACACAAGAAGGGGAAAGAAAAGTTAGCTACATAGCTGAGTACTCAGGTGCAAGAGGGGCAATCCTTGATGCCATAGGATCTCTCTTTGACAGGTATGGTGTCCAGGAGCTGATCCTTAGCGTTCCCTTTTATGATGAAGAGTTTGTTTACCTGTGTCAGAGGATGGGTCTTGACTGGACTACGAAGAACATACCAGGCCACACAGTCAAGATAATAAACCTTCCCAGGCTTATGGAGAGGTTCTGCTCCTATCTTCAGGAGCGTTTAGGTAAAAAAGAAGCTGATCTTGTCAAATTTGCTCAGGAAGGTGACAGTTTCATCATCCAGCTTGGAAAAGAGCAGGCTGTCCTTGATCAGAAGATGTTTACTCAGATTGTGTTTGGTAACAAAGAGCCTAAGGTAGCTTTAAAAGTGAGCGAGAAGATATCAAAGATTTTGCGGAGCATCTTTCCTTTGCCGTTAGTTTGGCCGGGATTAAATTATGTATGAATTAAAAACTGGAGGTTTTCGATGAAGAAAGGTATCTATATAGGAGGACTTCCAGAGGGGTATTCTTACCGAGAAAAATTTGAACTGGCTAAAAGAGCAGGATTTGATGGTGTTGAGGTTTCTACCGTTGAAAGCCAAAGCGAGCTGGAGGAAATTAAGAGAGCCTCAGAGGAGACAGGAGTAAAGGTTCCCTCAATTATGAATGAGGGTCACTGGCAGCATCCATTTTCCAGCAAGGACAGCTCGGACATCGAAAAGGCAATCTCAGGTATGAGAAGGTCCTTAGAATGCGCTGAGTTTTTGGGAGCAGATACTGTCCTTTTGGTTCCGGGGCTGGTAAAGGAGGATGTAACCTACGAGGAAGCCATGAAAAACTCCGTAGCCAATATCAAGAGGATTATCCCTGAATATGAGGCAAAAGGAATATTTATCGGGATTGAAAATGTCTGGAATAAGTTTCTCTTAAGTCCCATAGAGTTTAAGGAATACGTAGATGGTTTCGGCAGCGATATCGTGAAGGCTTATTTTGATGTGGGCAACATCCTTCTTTATGGATATCCTGAGCATTGGATAAGAAGCTTGGGAAAGCGCATAAAAAAAGTCCACCTGAAGGACTTTAGGCTTTCCTCAAAGTCCTTTGTCTACCTGTGGCAGGGTGATGTGAACTGGAAGGCGGTGATGGAAGCCCTAAAAGAGGTTGGTTATGATGATTACCTGACTGCGGAGCTTCCGCCGGACAAAAGTGACCCGGAGGGAAGAGTTCACAAGATAAGCGAGGATATGGACAGGATAATGAATCTGTTAAAATGAGATGAAGAAATGGGTGAGAAAAGGAGCTCTCACCCGAGGACCTTTTGCTGGAGACATATTGCGACAGTGTAGAGGAAGCTGAGGAGCTTTTAGAAAGGGTGAAGAGGTGGGCCTGAGAAAGACTTAAGTTAGGGAGAAGGAGGAAGGTGAAGATGAGAGCTATGTATCTTGAAAGACCCGGAAAAATAGTGGAAAAGAAGATACGGGAGCCTTCTCCAAAGGAAGGAGAGGTTCTGGTGAGGATAAGATCAGTGGGCGTGTGCGGTTCTGACATACATTACTACCAGGAGGGAAGGATAGGCAAGTTTGTGGTGAGAAGACCCCTTATCTTAGGGCATGAGTGTTCAGGAGAGGTTGTGGAGGTGGGAAAGAAAGTTGATGACCTTAAAGTGGGAGATAGGGTAGCCTTGGAGCCGGGAATTCCCTGCAGAATGTGCGAGCATTGTAAGAGCGGAAGGTATAATCTTTGTTCGAAAATTAGATTTATGGCCACTCCTCCCATAGATGGTGCTTTCGTGGAATATGTCGCCCATCCGGCGGATTTTGCCTTTAAGATTCCTCGGAAAATAAGCTTTGATGAGGCAGCCTTATTTGAACCCTTAGCGGTGGGACTGTATGCCGCAGAAAGGGCCAGGATCAAGCCTACAGATAAGGTCCTCATCTTAGGAGCCGGACCTATAGGCCTTACCACCTTGCAGGCAGTCCGATGCATGAGGGGAGTTGAGGTGAGCGTCATCGACCTTTATGAGTTCAGGCTGGCCAAGGCTAAGGAACTGGGTGCGGATGAGGTGATCAACCCTAAGGAGGAGGATATCTGGAAGAAGCTGAGCTCCAGCTTTGACGTCGTCTTCGAGACAGCGGGAAGCGCAGTTACCGTAAAGCAGACGGTAAAACTGGCCAAGGAAGGTGGAAGGGTGATTCTGGTGGGTCTGCCAGGTGAGGATGAGATAGCTCTGGATACAAAGCAGATTGTCTTTAAGGAACTGGATGTCCTGGGAATGCACAGGTATGCGAACATGTATCCTCGAGCCGTAAAGCTGACCCAGGAGGGCAGCATAAACCTTAAGACCCTTATAACGCATAGGTTTTCCTTCGAGGAGACGGAAAAGGCCTTAAAGTTTGCCCGGGACAACAAGGATTCCTGTATAAAGGTGATCGTGCGGATCTGAAAAGACAAAAGAAAAATTGGTCAGAAACTTAAGTTAGGTCTGGCATCTAAGGAGAGGGGGGAGAGTCTACCTTCTTTTACCTTGGGATATGCACAGGCAGCTATCATAGCTGCGTTGTCGGTACAAAGCTCTAAGGAGGGGAAAAAGACCTTTAAATCATTGGGCTTTTTCCTTTCTATGAAGGAACGAAGAAACAGGTTGGCAGAAACACCCCCTCCTAAGATTACCTGTTTTACTCCCTTCAAGCGAACTGCTTTGAGCAGCCTTTCTGTGAGCATCTGGGCCACTTTCATCTGAAAGCTGGCGGCCAAATCTGGGACGGGAACAGGATCTCCTTTTTCCTCCAGCTTCTTTACGTAATATAATATAGCTGTCTTTATTCCACTGAAACTAAAATCCAGGGTATCTTCCTTAAAACGAACCAGAGGGAGGTCTATGGATTGAGGATCTCCCCGCCTGGCTACTTTCTCGATTATCGGTCCTCCAGGATAACCTAACCTGAGAATCTTAGCTACCTTATCGAAGGCCTCCCCTACGGCATCGTCCCTGGTGGTACCTAAGGGATAGTATCTTCCCTCCCTGTCCAAGTAGACCAGATCGGTGTGTCCCCCGGAGATGACCAGGCCCACCAGGGGGGATTTGATCTCGGGATGTTCAAGGAAGTTGGCGTAAAGATGTGCCTCTAAGTGATTAATGCCTACAAAGGGCAACTTCAGGGCATAAGCTATTCCCTTGGCCACGGTCAATCCCACGAGGAGAGACCCTAAGAGTCCCGGTCCGTAGGTGGCGGCGATGGCATCCAGGTCCGTTAACTTTATACCAGCTTTTTCCAAAGATTCCTCGATTACAGGGATGATCATCTCCAGATGCTTTCTCGAAGCAATCTCCGGGACCACTCCCCAAAACTTTCGGTGTAGCTTCACTTGAGAAGATACCACGTTGGAGAGGATGTTTCTACCATCCTCCACCACCGCCGCTGATGTCTCGTCGCAGGATGTCTCTATTCCCAGGATAAGCATAGCATCTTCCTTAAATTGAGTGAATGGATTTTCCCTGAGCACTGAGAGCAGCTTCCATGATGGCCTCGGATAAGGTGGGATGGGCGTGGATGGTCTGGTCCAATTTTTCTACATCGATACCCCATTTGATGGCCAGGGCCATCTCATGAATGAGTTCGGTGGCCTGAGGTCCTATAATCTGTGCTCCTAAAATTTTTTTCCCTTCTGTAACTATCTGGACAAATCCCGTTGTCTCTCCCATAGCCTGTGCTTTCCCGTTGGCAGAGAATGCAAACCTGCCTATCTTCACCTTTATCCCCTTTTCCTCTGCCTCATCAGGACTCAGTCCAACCGTCCCTATTTGAGGAAGAGTGAAGATACAATGAGGAACGGCGCTGTAGTCCATCCTGGAGTTTATCCCCAAGGCATTCTCTACGGCAACTATTCCCTCCTTGGAGGCTACGTGGGCAAGCAGAGGCTCTCCGATGACATCCCCTGCCGCATAAACCCCCTCAACGCTGGTCTCCATTCGTTCATTGACCTTGATGTTTCCCTTCTCGTCAACTTCTAAATCCAACCTTTCCAGACCAAGCTCTTGCGTATCAGGCACCCTGCCTATACAGATGAGGATTCTGTCAACTTCAAGTTCCTCGCCGTTTTCCAGTCTTGCGACAAGACCATCTTCTCGGTACTCGGTTATCTTTTCCAGTTTGGTCCCGGTGAGAACCTTTATTCCCCTTTTTTGAAAGATTCTTTCCAGCTGCTGGGAAACTCTTTTGTCCTCTGCAGGTAGAATCTGATTCATCATCTCCACCATGGTGATCCTGCTTCCCAGGCTGGAGAAGATGGTGCCGAGCTCGCAGCCGATCACTCCGGCTCCGACGATGAGGAGGCTTTGGGGTGCCTTGTCAAGTTTTAACGCCTCCTCGCTGGTCAAAACTTGGGGATGAGAAGCATCGATGAATGAGGGGATGAGAGGTCTGGAGCCTGTGGCGATGATGACTTTCTTGGCCTCAATTTCCTCTACCCCACCTGGGGTATCTATTTTGATTCTGTGAGGTGAAAGAAATTGTGCTCTTCCCTGAACCAGGCTAATCTTGTTTGCCCTGAGAAGATAATGAACCCCTCTTCGAAGCTGGTCCACTATCCTGTCCTTTCGCCTCACCATTGAAGAAAGATTTGGCCTTACCTTGTCTACTTCAAGGCCAAACTCCTGCGCTCTTCTGGCAAGGTTTAAGACCTCAACAGAGGAAAGAAGTGATTTGGTGGGAATGCAACCTCTATTAAGACAGGTCCCTCCCACCGTATTTTTTTCCACCAGGACAGTCTCAGCGCCGAGTTGACTGGCCCTGATGGCAGCTACATAGCCGGCTGGGCCAGCACCGATGATTACGAGTTCTGCTTTTCTCATCGTTCTCTCCCTTAATTTTGACTCGATATGACTGTTTTTTTCAAAAACTTAGCAGAGTTTTTAAAGGTAGTCAACATTTTCTAAATTGGGACACTTTTTAGAGGATGGAAGATTGACTTCTTTTTTGAATTATCCTATAATTTCTTTGAAAGGGGATAACTTATTTTATGATGAAAAGAAGGTGGATCGTTAAAGAGCCATTAAATCAGGATTTAGCTACCTTTCTTTCCAGAAGCTGGAACCTTTCTCCAGTTATGGTTCAGCTTTTACATAATCGGGGAATAGAGGAAGGTGAGGTCGAGCAATTTCTTCATCCTTCTTTAAAAGACCTGCACAGTCCCTTCTTGATGAAGGGGATGGAGAGGGCAACCGAGAGAATTCTTAAAGCGTTTTCACGCAGGGAGAGGATTCTTATCTTTGGCGACTACGACGTGGACGGTATTACCGCCACCTCTCTTTTGTCACTCTTTTTAAGGGACCTGGGAGTTTCCGCTTATTTTTACATCCCCCAGAGAAAAGAGGAAGGATACGGTTTGAACAGGAGTGCTATAGATAAGGCAGCCAGCAAAGGGATTGACCTTATCATCACCTGTGATTGCGGAACTTCCTCTTTTGAGGAGGTAAAATACGCCAGAAGGTTGGGTATAGAGGTGATAGTTACCGATCACCACCGGGTCAGGAACGTCCTCCCCTCTTCCTTGATCGTCATCAATCCTGACCAGCCTGACTGTTCCTATCCCTTTAAGAAATTGGCTGGAGTAGGAGTTGCCTTCAAATTAGCTCAAGCCCTGAGAGAAAGGCTTTCTCCTGAGGAAAAGGTGGACCTTTATAAATATCTGGATCTGGTCGCCATAGGGACCATAGCTGATCTGGTTCCCTTAAGGGGTGAGAACAGGGTATTGGTAAAGTTGGGTCTGGAGCATCTTCAACATACCTCTAATGTAGGCCTTAGGGCATTGATCGAGGCAACCGGCCTTTCCGGAAGAGAAATTGGAGAGAGGGAGGTGGGGTTTGTCCTTGCCCCCAGGCTTAATGCCTGTGGCCGTCTTTCCTTAGCAAAAAAGGGAGTAAAACTTCTTCTTTGCACCTCTTCAGGACAAGCTTTCAGGCTTGCTCAGGAGCTGAACAGGGAAAACAGCGAGCGTCAGAGGATAGAGGAGAGAATGTGCCGAGAGGCCGAAGAGCTCCTGGCAAAAAAAGAAGAAGCGGTAATTGTCCTTGCTAAGGAGGGATGGCATCCGGGAGTGATAGGTCTGGTGGCCTCTTACCTTAAGGAAAGGTATTTTCGCCCCATTATTATCTTTTCCCGGGATGGCGATGTGGCCAGAGGTTCGGCGAGAAGCATTCCTGAGTTTCCCATATTTGAAGCTCTGAAGGAATGCAGCGATCTGCTCCTCAGTTTTGGAGGTCATAAGATGGCCGCCGGAATGGACATCCGGGTGGAGAACATAGATAAACTGGAAAGAAGGTTGAATGAGCTGGCCAGGCAAATGCTAAGCCCGGAGGATCTAACCCCTTCCTATCTTATAGATGCTAAGATAGGCTTAGAGGAGCTGAACGAGAAAGTCTTTGAGGAGTTAGAACTTCTTCCTCCCTATGGTGTGGAGAATCCCGTTCCTCTTTTTCTGAGCGAGGACCTACGTCTTTCCTCACCAGTCAAAGTGGTGGGTAGAGGTTGTTTTAGAACGTCTTTAAGCTCTGGTAAAGGCAAGGTGAGCTTTGAGGCCATTGGATTTGGTCTGGCTAGGTACGAGGAGGAAATGCTAATTTCAGGTGAGGTGGATGTGGTCTTTACCCCCCGTATAAATCGATGGAAGGGCGAGAAGATCTATCAGCTTGAAATTAAGGATTGGCGATCTTCTAATGCTACCACTTAAGAACTATCTTACTTATTTAAGGAGAGGAAGATGGAAAAGTTAGCAAAGAAGATCAGAAATATACCGGACTTTCCCAAGAAGGGAATTTTGTTCAGGGATATCACTCCGCTTTTGCAGGATCCTTCTTCCTTTAGGAGGGCTGTTGACCTTTTATCCAGGCATTACCAGGGAAAGGAACTTGATCTGGTGGTCAGCGTGGAAGCTCGCGGCTTCATCTTAGGGGCACCTCTTGCCTACAAACTTGGCCTGGGGTTTGTACCCGTCCGAAAGCCGGGAAAACTTCCCTATAAGGTGGAAAGAACCACCTATGAGCTGGAATATGGACAGGACACAATAGAGATACATCAGGATGCTATCAGAAGGGGGGATAGGGTCCTGGTCTTCGATGACCTTTTGGCTACAGGGGGAACAGCGAGGGGAATCTGTGACCTGGTGGAAAAGTTAGGAGGGAAAATAGCCGGGGTTTGTTTTTTGATCGAGCTGACGTCCCTGAAAGGAAGAGATAAGCTTAAGGAATACGATGTCTTTTCCCTCATTAAGTTTTAAAGGGAGGATACCTTCGTAAATGGTTTCTGCATTGAAGGACAAGAACATCCTTTTAGGAATAACCGGGAGCATCGCTGCCTACAAGGCGGCTGAGATCATAAGGCTTCTGAGGAAAAGAGGGGCCCAGGTATATCCCATTATGACCAGGGCAGCCACTTACTTCGTCCACCCCATCACCTTTCAGACTCTGGCCTCCCGGAGGGTGGTTCTCGAGTTATTCAGGCAGGAGGATAAGATAAAGCATATCTCATTAGCTGAGCTCGCCGATGCCCTTCTAATTGCTCCAGCCAGCGCTAATATAATAGCCAAGCTCGCCAATGGGATTGCCGATGATATCCTCAGCACCGTCGCCTTAGCCACCAAGGCCCCTGTGCTCATTGCTCCGGCGATGAATCATCAGATGTATGTCAATCCTATCCTTCAGCAGAACATAGATAAGCTCAAAAGAGTTGGGGTCAAGTTCATCGGACCGGAGAAGGGCCAGCTGGCCTCGGGCAAGGTGGGCATAGGGCGAATGAGCGAGCCTTCCCGCATCGTGGAGTGCCTGGAAAGCCTCATTCAATGCAGGGACGAGTTTAAAGGAAAATGCTTTCTGGTGACTGCTGGCCCCACCAGGGAGAGGATAGATGAGGTGCGCTTTATCAGCAATTACTCAAGCGGGAAGATGGGCTATGCCCTGGCCGAAGAGGGAATATGTCGGGGTGCGAGGATAATTCTCGTCAGCGGTCCCACCTCACTTGTTCCTCCTGCTGAGGCTGAATTTTATCGCGTGGAATCGGCCGAAGAGATGAGGAAAAAGGTGATGGAAGAATTTGCGCGAGTTGATGGAGTTTTGATGGCAGCGGCGGTTTCGGACTTTCGACCTGAAAGGAAAAGGGAGGGCAAGATTAAAAAATCGGTCGGGGAAAGGTTCACCTTGGAGCTGAGGCAAAATCCAGATATTTTAAGCGAGTTGGGGAAAAGAAAGGAAGGCAAGATCTTGGTGGGATTCTGTGCCGAGACGGAAAACCTGGAAGAGGAGGCAAAGAGGAAGTTGAGGGAGAAGAACCTTGATTTGATTGTGGCTAATGACATTACCCTGGAAGGAGCCGGTTTCGGCGTGGATACCAACATCGTGGTCCTCATCGATCGATATGGAAACTTAACTCACCTTTCCAAAAGAAGCAAGAGGGAGGTGGCGAGGGCAGTATGGGACAAAATAAAGGAGATAACGAAAAATCTTTATAGATGAATTTTCTCTCCGCCTCATCAATTCTGGTAAAATTAAAGAAAAAATACCAACCTAATTGACTAAACGCTAAAGTTCGCTAAAATTATAGTGGTAAGAATTACCGTCTCCTTCCTAAAAGAAGATGGCAAAGTATATCGTCAGGACAGGAAAAGGTAGAACTTTCCTGTTTCTGGTAAAAAGAAAAAATGAGCTTATAGGGCATATCGACTATGACTTCATCCTGAGAGGAGGAATCCTTCCCGTAAGATCTAAGATAATGGCCTGTGGAAAGATAGCGGGATGGGTTGAGACCTTTTACCCCTCGATTTCCTGCATCAGGGTCTACAACAAGAGAAGAGAAGAGGTCGCCTATCTGGAAAGATCTAACAGGTTAAGAATAGACGGTGTATATGTTTCGTTTAGCAGGCTATCCAAGGAGGAGACGATTCTCGTTGAGGAAAGGGAGGGGAGGGGAAAGCTCAAGGAAAGGCTGGAAAAAACAGGTTTAACACATTCTTACCTCCTCGAGGACTCAAAGATTAAGGGAAGGGTCTATTGCTTTGCCAGAGAGAGCGATATATCCACCCTTCTTTATACCAGCACTGACATTGAAGCTGGCATCGATGAGCTTTTGCGGTTTTTACCCTTAGCCATAGCGAGGAGAGTCTTCGAGCAGGAGTTCATAAGGAGGTTTATGGGAAGATAGCTTCCCTTGAGCAAAGATGAAGATAAAGGAACTTCATGATGAGTTAGGGGAAGGTATAGGCGTATATATAGACAGCAAGTTTTTTGAGATAAGGATAAAGGAAGCTTGTCAGTCAAGAATCTACGGAGATGATAGCGACTGCCGGGCAATCATATGGGTTGAAAGCGGCAGAAAAATCTATAGATATTTTAAAGTATTTACCGAGAGAATTACCCGTCTCTTTGAGATAAGCATCAAGGATAAAGAAGAGGATTTTATCAGATATTTGAGCAGGGGCTTTGAAAAGAGCTTCGGACCCGGAAGAATGAGGATAAATCCGACTTATAAGGGATTGGAGGAACTAAGGAAATATGCTGCCAGAAAGGCTATAAAATATGGCCTTCTGACAGAGGTGCTCGGCTGGGCCACTCTTATGATAGCTACCTGTGCGGATCTTAAGGTTATGGCGGTGATTATGGGCTTTTATTTCGTATTCGGAGATGTCATTTGTGGTCTTCTCGTTTCCTGGTTAGCTGATCTGGGCACATTTACCTCTCCTTTCTTTCAGATTGGTGCCTTTCCTGCGGGAAGGCGTCTCTTGAAAAGATATATCTCACTCAATGAAGGCCTGTTAGCTCATTTTAAGAGAAGGGGGAAAAGAATAAAGGGGCTTGAGGAAAGATTTTTAAAAACGCAGGATGATGTAGAAAAAAAGTCATCTTTGAGTAGACTCTTGGAAAGAGAAAACGAGAGGTTAGCTAAGGAATGGGAACCTGTGGCTCTGTCCTTCGCAAAATGCAACGAGTTCAAGGGACTCATCGTGGAGTATAAGGGAAGATATCGGGATTCCTTTGCCTTTTGCAATTACATAGTCAACGGAATAGAACCTGAGGGGGAGGAACTGGACGTATGGCACATCCCGATAGAGGGACCGGAGGAGGAAGGGGAAGGAAGCGATTTTGATAAGATCTGGGAGGAATGAATGCGGTCAAAAATAGCAAAGGGGGAAGGTAAAGATGAAAAGATGCATAGTGGAGTTTAAGGAAAAATCTGCTCTGATCAAGGACCTTTCCTCGGAAAAGATGATAAAGCTGGATTTTCCTCCTCTTACGGAGAAGATATATCTTCCTGTGCATTACCATATAGATATGGTCGAAGGAGCTCATCTGAAGAGGATTGGTAGGTTGAGCGTCTGGATGGCTGAAAACTACCCCATAGAGGATTATCACATAAGGATGGTGAGTCGCAACAGGACAACATATCTATCCTTCAAGGATGAGCAGACCTTAGTTCTCAAGTCAGCATCCGACGTCTACGAGATAATGGTCATCGACGAGCGAAAACTGAACAGAAGGCAAAGGGAAAAGCTTAAGAAAAACGGCTTCTTTAAGGGCTATGACATCAAAAGGAACGTAAGTGTGGGAAGTTTTTATCTCTTCAGGAAGGAGTCCAGGATCAGAGGACTTCTGGAGATAGAGGAGGCATTTGACCTTCTCGACTTTCTTTCCTTAATCGTGCTGGACAGGTTAATGGAGGAACTGAAGGACAAGGAGGCTAAGGTCTCCAAGTCCGTTGAGGTGCCGAAGGAGGCTAAGGAAGGAAGGTACAGGAACTTTGTCCTCCTGAACTACCCGGTCAACAGGGTAACTGAAGCTGTGGAGTACGTGGATCAAAGGGGGGAGTGGGAGCTCTTCTGTGAACTGATGGATAAGGGAAAGCCCGTGCTTTTGAACGGACCGACTGGCTGTGGAAAGAGCACGATGATCAAGTACTACGCTTATATAAATAACCTGCCCTTTTATATGTCTCCCACCGGAAACAGGGAAACGACCATGGATGACATAGTTGGCTCCTGGGTTCCTGCTGATCCAAAGCCCATAAAGGCGCCAGGAGCTTTGATTTTAGCTATGGTCCACAATGGCATATTCTACTTTGAGGAGATAGGGCCCGTGGATCCCGGTGTACTGTACGGCCTGCACGGCGTTCTGGATGACAGAAAAATAACGGTTCAGTCACAGTATGGGTTTGAGGTCATCGAAGGGGGAGAAAATTTTAAGATAGTCTCCTCGGGAAACCTGGACAGCAAATATACCTCCATTGAGCTCAGCGATGCCTTTCTCGAGAGGTGGGCTCAGATAAGGATGGATTATCCGGACAAGGAAGGCACCATCAAGATACTAAAGTCAAGGGCACCCAAGGTGGATGATAAGATAGCCGAGATGATAACCGATTTACTTTTTGACTTCAGAGAGGTGCTGAAGGGCTATAGAAGAGATATGGGACTCAGAGGAGCTGTTGAGGTCTGTCAGGCAGCTCAAAACGCCAACCAACCCCTCAAGAAGCTGATAGAAGTACATATGCTCAACCCGAAGTCCACCTATGAGAGCGATAGGACCCTGTACAAGAAACTGATGGAGAAGATCGACAAGAGAGTGAGGAGGTGATAAGAGGTGGCCAATTGTGAAAAGATAAGAGAGGAGCTTAAAAGAATAGTGGATTTTAGAATAGGTGAAGGAGCGAGCAGAAGACATCCTCTCATTTTCAATAAGAGGACTTTCCTTCCCGCTCTCACCGGAGCGGCCATCTTTACCGATGGTGAGAAGATATATCTTCCCCTTCAGTTTAGTCTTTGCCGGGATGAGTCGGACAATCAGATGATGGTCGCCAACGCGGTAAGGCATGAGTCGGACCATATAAAGGAGTTCATCAAGCTACACAGAAAAATAAGCGGTTCTGATAAGTACAACCCCAAGTATGTAAATCGATTCTTGGAGGATTTCTTTCTTCAGGACCACTTCAGGGAAAATTCCACCCTTGCCCATGAGATATTCAACATAGTCGAGGACAACAGGATAGACCGCAGGGCCAGAGAGGAACTTCCTGGACTGAGGCGGTTTTCAGAGGAGAAGGAAAGACGAGTGTATCTTTCCAGACGGCCAAGTCCGAAGTATTTGCTGAAGAAGGGAAGGAAGCTGGACGCCTTCAGGGAGTTCTTCTTAGAGAAGACCCTGCTCGATGAGACCGTTGACGAGGTACCTGAGGAGTATCAGAAGCTTTTGAAGGAATGCGTGGATATTGCTCGATCAGCTGAGGGTAAGGACATTTATGCTTCCTTTGCCGCGACCAAGAAGATCTATGACAAGTTCAAGGAAAACTTTGACATAAAGGGGCCGATGACTTCCCTTCCCCCCTTTGGTGGCCGGGGTCATGATAAGATGTATCCCGGTATTCCGAGAAGGTACAGGGGTTCTGTAAAGCCAGGGGAAGGAAGAGGAGAAGAGGAAAGGAAGGCCGGACAGGGGGAAGGAGAGAAGATAAAAAAGGAAGAAAATAGAAAGGAGGGGATGAGAAGTTCTGAGGAGGCCAAGGAGATTGAGCGGGAAAAGGAGATGAGAAGAGAGGACCAAGCTAAGGCAGACAGGGAAAAGAAAGGAAGAGAAAAGGGGCAGAGAAAGGAAGAGGGAAAGAGAGAAAAGAGAAAAGAGGGGGAAGGTGAGCAGGATGAAAAAGAGAAATCCTTCAGGGACCAGATGGATGAAGGAAAGAGAACTGAGAAAAGAAGTGAAGATTTAAATAGCAGATATGATCCTCATAGAAGCAGACCCCTCATTAGACTGGTGCCGAAGCCAACTCCTGGGGTAAACTTAAAAGTTCCCAAACCCTCTCTTTACGATGTGAGGGAATCGCAGAGGATAATAAATAAGTACGATGGTGAGATCAGGGCTATTGAAAGTTATTTTAAGAAGCTGGAGGAAAGATATCGGGGAAAGAAGATGGCAAAGGAGGGGGAGGAGATAGATATAGGGGAGTATGTGCAGGCGGAGTTAGAATATGAGGCCACGGGGGTAAGGCCGGCGAAAAAGAAGATATTCCGGAAGAGAGCCCCTGTTAAGAGGAAGGTAGCCTGGGCGATATTAGCTGATATAAGTGCCTCTACGGGATTCGGGTTCGGATACAGGGTAATTGATTCCATCAAGGAAGCTCTCCTGATCCAGGGAGAAGCACTGAGCTATTCGGGTTATCCCTTTGGCATCTTCGCCTTCCACTCGGGTGGGAATACCTTGAGGGAACTGATGGAATACAAGGATACAGTGTATGTGATAAAGGATTTCGGGGAGGATTACACCCCTGAGAACAGGGCAAGGGTGATGTCTCTTTATCCCTACGGAGGGACGTTGATGGTGAATGCGATAAAGTATGTGTCCGACAAGCTCAAGAAAATAGAGGGCAGACCAAAGGGTCTGTCCATAATAACTGATGGAGAACCGGACGTTCCGGAAGAGGTGAGAGCTCTCCTCCAGAAACTGCCGGAGGATGGAATTCTTCCCTTCCTGTTCGTCATCGGCTCAGAGCACGAGAAGTTTGCCAGGTCACTTATGTCTGAGTACGTGATCATAAAGAAAGACAAAATAAAGGAGCTACCGAATGAGGTGCTGAGAATATTTACCACCTATGGAATTATGAAATAAAAAGATGGAGAGGAAAGATAAATGAACAAAAAAAGGATTGCCTTGTGGATGGTGTTGGCAATCATCTTTATATGGCTCCTGTCCGGGATGTATATCGTTCATCCAAATGAGGAGGGAGTGGTAAGGCGCTGGGGTAAATATACGGTTTCTACGGGTCCCGGAATGCATTATCACATTCCATGGCCTGTGGAAAGGGTAGATAAGGTAGCGGTGACCAAAATTGAGAAGATGGAGATCGGCTACCGGACGATAAAGAAGGGTCCTCCAGCAATTTATGAGCCTGTGGAGGAGGAAGCTTTAATGCTGACAGGGGACATGAACATAGTCGAGCTATGGTTCATAGTTCAATACAGGATTAAGGATGCTAAAAAATATCTTTTTAACATCAGAGGTCCTCAACAGATGATAAAGGATGCCGCAGAGGCATCGATGAGGCAGGTCGTCGGGGACAGAGGCGTTGACGAGGCATTGACCATTGGCAAGGAGGAAATCCAGGAAGCTGTGGCGGAAAAACTTCAGGAGATTCTGGACTTGTACGAAAGCGGCATAGAGGTGGTTACGGTGAAGCTACAGGATGTTCATCCTCCTGGAGAGGTGAAGGCGGCCTTTGAGGCGGTTGCAAGTGCAAAGGAGACCAGAGAGCGATTGGTCAACGAAGCCCTGGGAAAATATAATCAGGAGATTCCCAGAGCTAAGGGTGAGGCGGAGAAGATAATAAGGCAGGCAGAGGCATACGCTGTGGAGAGGATAAGACGTGCTGAAGGCGATGCAAATAGATTCTTGGCCAGGCTGAGGGAATACAGAAAGGCCAAACAGGTTACGAAGGACAGGCTGTATCTCGAGACGATGCGGGAGATTCTGCCCGACATCGAAAAGATAGTTATACCTGAGGAGGAAGGGTTCATAAAGTTCTTGAACCTTAGGGGGAAAGGTTTGGAAGGTTCATCCAAGTGAGGTGAAAAGACATGAGCAAATTGAGAATAATTGAATTTATCATAGCCATAATCGGTCTTCTCACGCTTAACAGTGCCCTTTTTACGGTTGACGAGACAAATCAGGTGGTGGTCACTCAGCTTGGGAAACCGATTAAGGTGATAAAAGAGCCGGGTCTATACGTGAAGATTCCCTTTATTCAAAAGGCGAACAAATTTGAGGATAGGCTATTGGGCTATGATGTGGAGGCAAGAAGGTGCGTTACCAAGGACAAAAAGTACATCTTCCTCAACAACTACGCCAGATGGAGGATAGTCGATCCACTTTTATTTATGAAGACGGTGAGAAACGAGGCAGGAGCGCAGGCAAGACTGGACGATATAATTTACGCTGCTGTAAGGACTGAGGTGGGAAAGCACAATTTCATAGATGTCTTGAGGACCTCAAATAGAAAGATGTTGGCAGTAGAGCCTCTTCTGAAAAGGGAAAAAGAGGAAGAGAAGGTGGAGGTGGGAAGGGAAAAGATAATGCTCGATGCTACAAGGAGAGCTAATCAGATAGCTAAGAGGTACGGGATAAAGGTAGTGGATGTGAGGATAAAGAGGGCGGACCTGCCCGAGGCAAACACCCATGCCGTATTTGCCAGGATGAAGGCGGAAAGAGAGAGAATATCAAATAGATATATATCCGAGGGAGAAGGGGAAAGGGCAAAGATATTAGGGGAAATGGAAAAGGAGCTGGCACGGATTCGCGCGGAGGCTTACAAGACAGCTCAACAGATAAAGGGAAAAGCAGATGCCACAGCCACCAGGATCTACGCAGAGGCTTACAAACAGGATCCGGATTTCTTTAATTTCCTGAAGACCCTCGAGACCTATAAGGAGACACTTCCGAAGAAGACAACAATTGTGGTTCCCTTAAGTTCAAAGTTCTTCAAGTATCTCACTCCAGAGGAGGAAGAGTAAACCTTTCCTTCTTTAAAGAGATGAAGAAAGGGCTGTTCATAAGCTTTGAGGGAATAGATAAAAGTGGAAAGAGCACGCAGATATCCCTCCTGGCGGACTATCTTAAGAGGAGAGGATATGAGGTGCTCACGACGTGTGAGCCTGGGGGAACTGAATTGGGGAAAATAATCAAGGAGGTGCTTCTTTCACCTTCCCTTGATGGTATGAGCAGGATCAGTGAGCTCTTCTTATATTTGGCTGATAGAAGAGAACATGTGGAAAAGGTGATCAAACCAGCTTTGAGAGGTGGAAAGGTGGTAATCTCTGATCGTTTTGTCGATGCCTCCGTTGCTTATCAGGGTTATGGAAGAGGAATAAGCATAAGCTGGATCGAGGATTTGAACAAAATAGTCACAGGCGGGATCTTGCCGGACATTACCTTTCTCTTGGATATAAGCCCATCTTTAGCCAAGGAGCGGTCTGAGAAGAAGGACAGGATGGAAAGGGAAGATACAAAATTTTATGAGAAGGTGCGCCAGGGATATCTTGAGATTGCCAAATCCTTTCCGGACAGAATCCGCATAATCAAAGCAACTCGAGGAGTTTGGGAGATTTTCTCAGAGGTTAAAAAAGAAATTTCTAAGTACTTAGATAAAGGACAAAAGGAATGTCGTTCCAAGACATAATAGGCCAACGGCAAGCCATAAAGATGCTTCAAGCTAATATAGCCAGCTCCTCGATTGCAAATGCTTACCTTTTTGTCGGCCCTGAGGGAGTGGGAAGAACTCTTACCGCTTTCACCTTTGCCAAAGCGCTAAACTGTGAAAGAGGAGGAAAGGATAGCTGTGACAGCTGCTCTTCCTGTCGGAAAATTGATCATTTAAATCATCCTGATGTGCGGACTATAAAACCAGAGGGAAATTCCATTAAGATTGACCAGATTAGAGACTTAAAAAGAGAGATTGGATATAAGCTTTATGAGGGGAAAAAAAGGGTTTGGATTATCCAGGAGGCAGATAAATTAACCTTAGAGGCCTCCAACTCCCTTCTTAAAATATTGGAAGAACCTCCTTCCACTGCGGTGCTCATCTTAATTGCTCAATCCTTGAGGAACCTGCCTCCCACTATTTCCTCTCGCTGCCAGCTCATCCGTTTTCTTCCGCTTTCCTCCAGGCAGATAGAAAAGATCTTAAATGAAAGATTGGGCGGAGAGCCCCAAAAGATACGTCTCATTGGAAGATTATCTAAGGGGAGGGTCTCAGAGGCGATGAAGTTGATGAAAGAGGAGACTTTTCTAAGGGAGAGGGAAGATCTCTTAAACAGGATATGTGGTGAGCTCAAGATTGAGGATGTATTTAGTCTGGCTGATCGGTGGAAAAGTTATGACAGGGAGAAAATTGAGGATTTTCTGGATGTGCTGCTTTTTTGGTTTCGCGACCTTTTAGTTCTGAATCAAAAGGGAGATCAGAACCTGATAGTTAACTTAGACAGGACAGATCAGCTGAAAAGATATGCTAAGATGTATTCCTCCTGGGCGATAAAGCAAGCCATCCTGACAATAGAGAGAACCAAAGATTATCTTCGAGATAACGTCACCCCAAAGTTCGCCTTAGAAGTTATGGGGCTGAAATTAATGAGGATACTTGAGGGGGTCATTCCGGAAGAATGAATGGAAGCCCATCTTCCCCCCTCAACGCTTTTGCTTCAAAGAGAAAAGCTTTTAATTTTTGTCTTCCTACCCGGCATTTGCGGTAGCTAAGATGTCTTCGCCCACCTTCATCACCCTTAACTTTAATATCGCCTTTGTTGACAAGGTAGAATAGCTCTATATAATAAAAAAGCCATGAAGATTACCGGCAGGACAAAGGTAGTAGGAGTAATTGGTCATCCTATCTCTCATTCTCTTTCGCCTATCTTCCATAATGCTGCGTTTGAGTACTTAGGGCTCGACTTCGTCTACGTACCATTTTCAGTAAGGCCAGAGGAACTAAAGACAGCCCTCAGGGCAGTGAGGGCTTTAAATATAGTCGGAATTAACGTCACCGTACCCTTCAAGGAGAAGGTTATATCTTATCTTGATGAGCTTTCTCCAGAGGCAAGCTCGATCGGAGCAGTGAATACCATCTCGAATGAAGATGGCAAATTAGTTGGCTATAACACAGATGAAGAAGGGTTCATAAGGTCACTGACCCGAGAGGGAAAATTCGACCCTGAGGGAAAGAGCGTTCTTCTCTTAGGAGCAGGAGGCGCCGCTTATGCGATTTCTTTCGCCCTGATCAAGGCGGGGATAAAAAAGCTTGTGCTCACCAATCGAACCGAGGAGAAGGCAAGGAGATTGTTATCTCATCTACGGAAATTTTTTAAGGATAAATGCGAGCTTTGCTTTCTCGAGTTTTCCCGGAGAAACTCCCCTGAGGTCATGCGCAAGGTGGATTTGTTCGTCAATGCTACCTCGGTGGGTATGCGTCCGGATGACCCGGTGCTGATTAAACCGCATCTTTTTCCCCAAAACACCTTTGTCTATGATATCGTCTATAATCGAGAGACGGAGATACTTCGAGCGGCCAAAAAAAGGGGGCTTTCGTGTATGGGTGGGCTTGATATGCTTATTTATCAGGGAGCTCTTTCCTTCGAGATCTGGACCCATCAAAGGGCACCTGTAGAGATAATGAGAAAAGCACTGAAGGAGAAAGGATGCTGCGTTATCTGACCGCCGGAGAGTCTCACGGTAGGGCTTTAATTGCCATCTTAGAGGGGATACCCGCAGGCTTAAAACTTACCGCGGAGGACATCGATAAGGATCTGGCCCGTCGCAAGGTGGGTTATGGTCGTGGGGATAGAATGAAAATTGAGAAGGACAAAGTTAAAATTCTTTCCGGGGTTCGTCATGGCAGGACCCTTGGCAGTCCCATCGCTTTGATGATTGAAAATCTTGACTGGCAAAACTGGCATAAGATAATGAAGGTGGAAGAAGATGAGGTTTCCTTAAGAGAAACTACTCCGGTGACGAATCCCCGACCAGGCCATGCGGACCTGACAGGGGCAATTAAGCGTAACCTGAAGGACGTAAGAGACGTGCTGGAGCGGGCCAGCGCCCGGGAGACAGCTGTCCGTGTGGCAGTGGGGGCAATCTGCAAGAAGTTCCTTCGACAGTTCAACATTTCCTTTTACAGCCGGGTGCTCCAAATCGGGTCGGTAAGGGATAGGAGTGACTGGCACCTTGCAGTCGAGAACTATCAGTTGGTTGAAAGCTCCCCTTTGCGTTGTCTGGATAAAGAAGCTGAGAAAAAGATGATTTCCTTGATCGACAGGACAAGGGAAAAAGGCGATAGTCTTGGCGGGATATTTGAGGTCATCGCCACTGGTCTTCCCCCTGGTCTGGGAGATTACGTTCAATGGGACCTTAAACTGGATGCTCAATTGGCCAGGGCGATGATGAGCATCCAGGCCATTGTGGGAGTGGAGATTGGACTGGGATTTGCCGCTGCGGAAAGACTTGGCTCTGAGGTGCAGGATGAGATATTCTACGATCACGAGGAAGGAAAGTTTTATCGAGGAACGAATAACCTCGGTGGCATAGAAGGGGGTATGAGCAATGGAGAGCCGATAATCCTGCGAGCAGCTATGAAGCCGATATCTACCCTCAGAAGGCCTCTTCGCTCGGTGAACCTCCTCACCAAGGAAAAGGTGAGAGCAACTAAGGAAAGATCTGATATCTGTGCTGTTCCAGCAGCCTCGGTGATCGCAGAAGCAGTGGTTGCTTTTGAGATTGCTAAAGCTGTGCGGGAAAAGTTCGGAGGGGACAGCGTGGAGGAGGCAAGAAGAAACTACATAAGTTATATGGATTATGTCAAGAGGTTTTAGAGGATAAATGAACATCGTGCTGATTGGCTTTATGGGGACGGGAAAGAGTGCGGTGGGAAGAAAATTGGCAAAAAAGTTGGGAATGAGGTATCTTGACACGGATCAGATGATCGAGGAAAGGGAAAGATGCAGGATCTTTAAGATATTTCAGGAAAAGGGAGAGGAGTACTTTCGCCAGGTAGAATCCCGGCTGATCAAGGAGGTTGCCTTGCGCGATAACTGCGTAATCGCCACAGGAGGAGGGGTGGTCTTAAGAGAGGAAAATATGCTCGCCCTGAGGAAAAATGGCCTTATCATCTGCCTTTCAGCAGATCCGGAGACGATATGGAAGAGGACGGAAAACGATCAGGAGCGACCTCTTCTAAAGTGCAAAGATCCAAAGAGAAGAATTGAAAAGCTGCTTAAGATGCGCAAACCTTACTATCAGAAGGCAGATTTTACCATCGATACCTCCAGGTTAACCGACGAGGAGGTAGCAGAGAGGATAATCGAGGTCCTCAGGAAGGAAAAATGGATATAGTTGAGGTTAACTTAGGCAGGCGCAGCTATCCTGTCTACATAGGGGGCAGACTTAAGGATATTGGCAAGATAGCCAGTACATTTTCTATAGGAAAGAAGGTTTTAATCATCAGTAGTGATCGCATCTTTAGCCTTTATGGAGATATGGTAAGGGATGCCCTCAGCGCCTCAGGGTTCGATGTTTATCTGGCAAGAATTCCAGAAGGGGAAAGATACAAGTCCTTAACGTGGGCCTCAAGACTGTATGCTCGGTGTCTTGAGGTGAAGCTGGATCGGTCCTCCACCATCCTTGCCCTCGGAGGAGGAGTGATAGGAGATTTAGCCGGGTTTGTTGCCTCCACTTTTCTGAGGGGAATAAACTTCGTCGTCGTTCCCACCACCTTGTTGGCCCAGGTGGATGCCAGCGTGGGAGGTAAGGTGGCGGTGAATCTTCCTCAGGGTAAGAACTTAGTTGGCTCTTTTTATCAACCGAACTTTGTCTACATTGATCTTGCGGTCCTTGCCAGCCTTCGTCCAAGGGAGATCAGGTCCGGATTAGCTGAGGTGGTAAAATATGGAATGATAGAGGATAAGGAGCTTTTTTCCTTCTTAGAGAAAAACTCGGCCAGGATAAAGAGGTTGGATGAGGAAACCCTTCATTTCATAGTGAGCCGGTCGGTAAAGATTAAGGCCAAGGTAGTGGAGGAGGACGAGAGGGAGGAGAAGGGGAGAAGGCAAATTTTAAACTTCGGGCATACCATCGGTCATGCCATTGAGGCGACAGCTGGATACAGAAGCTACAGACATGGGGAGGCCGTGGCCATAGGGATGGTGGCGGCGGCAAGGCTTTCCCTGAGGATGAAATCTTTTCCTTTAAGTTCTTTTGTAAGGCTGAAAAGTCTTTTAGAGAGATTAAATTTACCTGTTGCACTAAGAAAAGGAATAGATACAGATGAGCTTTATAACACCTTATACCTGGATAAAAAGGTGAGGGGTGGCAGACTTCATTTCGTCCTTCCAAAGGATATAGGTAGCGTGTTCCTCACCAAAGATGTTCCTTCTCCCTTGATAAGGAAGGTTTTAAAGGAGCTTGCGGAATGATGCATATACTGGTAATTCATGGGCCGAATCTTAATCTATTGGGCACAAGGGAAACGCATATTTACGGAAAGACTACTCTTGGGCAAATTAATCAGATGATCGAGGAAAAAGCAAAACAGCTGAGCTGCGAGGTGAGGATCCGACAATCAAACAGTGAAGGGGAAATCGTCTCCCTTATTGGGGAGAGCAGAGGTTGGGCAGATGGAATTATAATTAACCCCGCCTCCTACACTCATACCAGCATCGCCATAAGGGATGCTATTCTGGCCGTCGACGTTCCCACTATAGAGGTTCACCTGTCAAATATCTATGAGAGGGAGCCATTTCGACAGAAATCCATGATAGCCGGAGTCTGTGTAGGGCAGATAAGTGGATTCGGTCCGAACAGTTATCTTTTGGCTCTCGAGGCGATGGTGGAGACTTTAAAGAAAGAATCTTCGAGGTAATAAAATGGATCTGAAAAAACTGCGTGAGGAAATCGATGAGATTGATTCAAAGCTTCTGGAGCTTTTGAACAGGCGAGCGGAGAAGGTTCTGGAAGTTGCTCGAGCTAAGAGCAGGGCAAAGAAAAGCTATTATTCTCCGGGAAGGGAAAAGAGGATACTGATGCGCCTGATCAGGGAGAACAAGGGTCCCTTGCCTAAGGAGGCATTGGAGGAGATCTTCCATCTTATCCTTAAGACTTCCTTGGCCTTGGAGAAGAAGCTGAGGGTTGGCTATCTGGGTCCTCCAGCGACCTTCACCCATCAGGCGGCACTCAAAGCATTTGGTAAGGGGGCAGAATTTGTCCCCATGAGGAGCATTGGCCAGATCTTCACCGAGGTGGAAAAGAATCAAGTTGATTTTGGTGTTGTGCCTGTGGAGAACTCAACCGAGGGCGTGGTCAGCCATACCCTGGATATGTTTCTGGACTCAAGTCTGAAGATCTGTTCTGAAATCATTCTGGAGATCTCTCATCATCTTTTGGGCAGGGGAGAGCTTAAGAATATAACCAAGGTTTACTCCCATTCCCAGGCCCTTGCCCAGTGTCAGAACTGGCTTGAGGAGAACCTGCCAAAGGCAAAGTTGATCGAGGTCGAAAGTACAGCAAGGGCAGCTCAAAAAGCCGTAAAGGAGGCAAATTCTGCTGCCATTGCCTCTGATGTGGCTGCTTCCCTTTATCGCCTGAGGGTGTTGGCTTCTCACATTGAGGATAGGGCGAATAACTACACCCGATTTTTTGTCATCGGTAGGAGTTACGCGGAAAGATGTGGAAATGATAAGACCTCGATTCTCTTTTCCATCAAGGACAGGGTAGGTGCACTCTATGATATGCTCTCTCCTTTTCGCAAGCAGGGGATTAACTTGACCAAGATTGAGTCCCGACCGACCAAGAAAAGGCCATGGGAGTATGTCTTCTTCGTCGATTTTATTGGTCACAAGGATGATGAGCCGGTAAAAAAGGCCTTATCTGAACTTGAGGAAAAGTGTCTGTTTTTAAGGGTTTTAGGTTCTTATCCCCGGGAGGAATAAGACAATGATAATTACCTTAAAGCCCGGAACCACGAAAAAGGGGGTGGAGCAGGTAATTCAAAAGGTCAAGGAGTTAGGTTTTACTCCCCACATCTCAAAGGGTACTGAGAGGACGATAATCGGTGTGATTGGTGAGAATCCTATCCGCACGCGTGAGATATTCGAAGCCATGTTTATCGTGGAATCCGTCACGCCGATCTCCAAGCCCTATAAGCTGGTCAGCCGGGAGTTTAAGGGGAAGGATACGGTTGTCAAGGTAAAAGATGTTAAGATTGGAGGAAAAAAGGTTGTGATCATCGCTGGCCCCTGTTCGGTGGAGGGCAGGGAAGTTCTTGTTGAGATTGCCCAAAAGGTCAAGGAGGCGGGGGCAGGCTTGCTCCGAGGTGGGGCCTTCAAACCTCGCACCTCTCCTTACTCCTTCCAGGGCTTGGGAAAAGAGGGTCTGAAGTATTTAGCTGAGGCAAGCAAGGCCACAGGACTTCCCGTGGTGACCGAGGCGATGGATCCAAGGCAGGTGGAGCTGGTATCCCAATACGCTGATGTTATCCAGATTGGAGCACGAAATATGCAAAACTTTGACCTCTTGAAGGAGGTAGGAAGAAGTGACAAGCCAGTTCTTCTCAAGAGAGGAATGGCCTCCACGATAAAGGAGCTTTTGATGTCAGCGGAATACATTTTGTCCCGGGGCAATGAAAACGTCATTCTTTGCGAGAGGGGGATAAGGACATTTGAGGATGCTACTCGCTTCACCCTTGATCTTTCTGCAGTCCCCCTGATAAAGAGGTTAAGTCATCTTCCTGTCATCGTAGATCCCAGTCACGGAACAGGGAAAAGGGAGCTTATCCGCCCTATGTCCAGGGCAGCTATAGCTGCCGGAGGGGATGGTTTGATGATTGAGGTACATCCCAGGCCTGAGAAGGCACTATCGGATGGTTTTCAATCGATAGTTCCGGATGAATTTCAGCAAGTGGTAAAGGAGGTAAGTTTGGTGGCAAAGGCGGTGGGAAGGGATGTTTAAACTCACTGAATAAATAAATGGTTTTGAAGATGTCAGCTAACTATATCTACGTAAATCCGGTAAAACAGCTGAGAGGAGAGATTTATCTACCCGGAGATAAATCGATTTCCCATAGGGCTCTCATCCTCACCTCCATTGCTAAAGGGAAATCCCTTATCAAGGGGATGCAAAGGGGCAGGGATTGTCTGGCTACCCTTAAGGCAATGAAAGCGATGGGGGTGGAAGTCGAGGAAAATCGGGATGGTTTGGTTGTTCACGGTCGGGGACCTGATGGACTGAAGGAGCCGGAGAACGTCCTTTATTGTGAAAATTCCGGCACGACGATGCGCCTTCTGGCAGGGCTTCTTTCTGGACAAAGCTTTTATAGCGTTCTTTCGGGTGATGAGTATCTGACAAAAAGGCCTATGAGGAGAATAACTGAGCCCTTGAGAAGGATGGGAGCACAGGTGTTTGGAAGAAAAAACGGTCAGTTTCCCCCCTTAAGCATCTTGGGTGGAAACCTTAAGGGAATGGATTACTCTCTTCCCGTTCCTTCAGCACAGGTAAAGTCATGTTTACTTTTAGCCGGACTTTATGCCGATGGTAAGATTTGTCTGACTGAGCCTTGTAGATCCCGCGATCATACGGAGCGTATGCTTAAGTTCTTAGGAGCCGAGATCGAGGTGAATGGCTTAAGGATTAGGCTGAAGGGAGGCAGTTTCCCCTCGGCAGGAAAAATATTTGTTCCCGGGGATATCTCATCTGCCTCCTTCTTCATCGGCGCTGCCTCACTCTTAAAAGGATCGAAGATAAAGATTTTGAACGTTGGCTTGAATCCCACGCGAAGGGGATTTGTAGAGGCTTTGCTTCGGATGGGGGCGGACATAAGAATTACCCGCATGGAGAAAAGATGTGAAGAGGAAGTAGGAGATCTGGAAATAAGAGGGAAGGATAGCTTGAAAGGAATAGTTGTAGAGGGGGAAACTATCCCCCAGCTAATCGATGAGATTCCTATATTGGCTGTGGTAGGCTGTTTTGCCGAAGGAGAGACGGTCATCAAGGACGCTCAGGAGCTAAGGGTTAAGGAGACGGATCGAATCAAGGCCACGGTTACTGAATTAAAAAAGATGGGTGCCGATATCGAGGAAAGAGATGATGGGATGATAATCAGGGGGAAAGGAAAGCTAAAAGGCGCAGAATGTAACAGCTACGGGGACCATCGAATGGCCATGGCCTTGGCCGTTGCTGGCCTGTGTGCTAAGGGAAAAACTAAGATTTTAAATCCTGAATGTGTCGCCATATCTTTTCCTGAATTCTGGGACATCCTTGGAAAACTCACAGCTGCTGGATGAGAAAATGCTGATCAGTATTGAACGAAGAAAGAAGCTAACAGGAGTAATTCTTTTCTGCATCATAGTTTTTCTCTTCTTGATCAAAATAAATATGGACTCTGAAGTGGCGAGCTCGCACGATTTTCTTTTGGGAGAGGTTATCTATCAGCTGGCTGATACCCACCCCAAGGAGGCACTCTTAGGAGGAGTGATGGCTGGTTTGGGGTTCAAGGAAATTGTCTCTGATCTTTTCTTCCTTCAATCCATTCAATACTTCGGCAGCTGGACGGAGAGCAGGGAAAAAAGATATAAGATGGCCTGTCCCCTGCTTAAGGCTATGGGAAAGCTCAGCCCACATTTTGTACCGGGATATTCCTTCGGTGCTTTGATTATGGAGGAGACAGGTCATGTAGATGAGGCAATTGCCTTTCTCGATGAGGGAATAGAGAACAACCCTTACGCTTTTGAGCTATGGATTTACAGAGATTTCATGATAAGGCTTTTTAAGACCTGTGAGTATTCGAAAGCCATCCAGGGTCTTAAAAAAGCCATTCAGCTTGAGGGGCATCCACCCATCCTGGAAAGGATTTTAGCCTATGCTTACGAGAAAAACGGACAGATAAAAGAGGCAATTCTTCAGTGGAGGAAGGTATATCTTGAAGGGGAAAATTCTCGCGTGAGGAAGATTGCTCGTCGAAATATAGAAAGGCTTTTAAAACTCTTAAGGGAAAAACACGATGAGACTGATAAGGAAAATTGATGAGATGAGAAAATACGTAAGGGAAAGGAAGAACAAAAAGCTCATCGGCTTTGTTCCCACCATGGGATATCTTCATGAGGGCCATCTTTCCCTGATAAGAAAAGCCAGAAGAGAATGCGATGAGGTGATAGTGAGCATCTTCGTCAATCCCACCCAGTTTGGACGAGGAGAAGACTATCATAGCTATCCTCGGGATTTGAAGCGGGACATAGCCTTAAGCGAGAAGGAGAAGGTGGATGTGATCTTTGCTCCCTCAGTGGAGGAGATGTATCCTGAGGGTTACTCTACCTTTGTTCAGGTGGAGGGAAGGCTATCCTCCGTTCTGGAGGGAGCCTCACGTCCCGGACATTTTAGAGGTGTCTGCACCGTCCTGGTGAAACTATTCAACATAATCAATCCTGACATAAGTTTTTTCGGAGAGAAGGACTTTCAGCAGGCTCTAATCGTGAAGAAGATGGTAGAGGATTTGAACATAGATACCAGGATCGTCCTCCTTCCCACGGTAAGGGAGGAGGATGGTCTGGCGATGAGTTCCCGTAACTCCTACTTTAATGAAGAGGAAAGAAAGGCAGCCATCATACTTTACAGGTCTCTTAAGAAGGCGAAGGAATGGATTGATCAAGGAGAAAGGAACTCTTCCCGAATTATTCAAAAGATGAAAGACTTTATAGCAAAAGAGCCCTTGGCCAGGATAGATTACATCGCCATCGTGGACTCCAAAAGCCTTGAGGAAGTTGAGCAAGTTGAAAGGGGAAATCTTATCGCCCTTGCTGTGTACATAGGAAAGGTGAGGCTCATCGATAACATGAGGGTATAAATTAACTTGAGGGGGACATGCTTCGCATTTCCCCCTCAACGGCCCGATCGGCTAAGCCGACCCTCGCTTCGCTCGGGCAAGTCGGGCCTGCTCCCCCTAAAATAGGCCAGGTCTGGGTACAAAAAGGTTCAAGGTTCGGTAGCCGCAACCTTCAGGTTGCGCTTATTTCCGCTTATCTTGAAGCATAGGAAAGTATAAACATTTGTTTAATAAAGGGGGGAGCAGCGAAGCGTTGAGGGGGGAAGATTCCCCCCTCAAGTGTCGTTTTCTTGAGGAGATGCCCGTGTCGAAATTGAAGATTATGCTCTCAGCGACGGAGGTCTCGGGAGATCTTCACGCATCCAATTTGGTGAAGGCTATAAAGAGGATTCATCCCTCTGCTGACTTTGTTGGCATAGGTGGGGAGAGAATGCAAGAGGCAGGAGTGGACGTGAGAGCTTTCACCACTCATATGGGGACAATAGGGCTTTTGGAGGGAGTAAAGTTCTATCCCTCCTTTTTAAGGATAAAGTCGATGGCCGAAGAGATCTTAAGGAAAGAGCGTCCTGACTTGGTAGTCCTGATAGATAGTCGGGATTTTAACTTAAGGATTATCCGCTTGGCCAAAAAATTTAAGATCCCTACCGTCTATTATGTCGCTCCCCCGGTGTGGGCCTGGCCGGATTGGGAGGCCAAAAACATTGCCAGAAGTGTCGACAGAGTCATCGCCATCTTTCCCTTTGAAGTTGAACTTTACGAAAAGCTTGGGGCAAAGGTTACCTTTGTTGGACATCCGTTGCTCGATTTGGCCAAACCTGAGATGAAAAAGGAGCAGGCCTACCGGAAGTTCGACCTTAATCCTGTCAAACCCATAATTGGCCTTCTTCCGGGAAGTCGAGAGCAGGAGATAAACAGGCTTCTTCCGGTGATGCTAAAGGCCGCCCATATCTTAAAAGAAAACCTGAAGGAAGCTCAGTTCTTGCTTCCTGTGGCTGCCTCCGTTTTTCGGGATAAGATCGCCAGAATGCTCAAAAGAAGCACGGTTCCCATCAAGATGACGGATAACAGTGTCTACGAGATAATGACCATCTCCAGCTTGCTCATCACCGCCTCCGGCACAGCTACCCTTGAGGCAGCCTGCTTGAATGCTCCAATGATTATCCTCTATAAGACAAGCATTTCCACGTATCTTTTGGGAAAGATTCTGCTCAAGATTCCTTATGTAGGTCTTCCGAATATCCTGGCCCAAAGAAGAATAGTTCCTGAACTACTGCAGTTTAAGGCGACGCCAAAGCGCGTGGCGGATTTAGCTTTAAAGATGCTTGCTGATTCCAGGAGGCTAAAACGGATGAGGGATGAGCTCAAGGAGGTGGCGGGAAAACTTGGTAGACCCGGCGCTATAGATCGAGCAGCCAGAGCCGTCTTGGAGACGGCCGGACTTTATAAGAGGGGCAAACGTTAAGCGAGCCCTTTATTCCTCTGTAGGGCATTAAAGATGTATATCTTTATAGTGACAAATAGTCCAGGAGAGCTGGCAGGCTGGGTAAGGCCTGTGGCAAGGAGCTTGAAGAGAAAAAAGCCCGAGGTAAAGGTCATCGTGGTGATAGCTCCCTGTCAATACGCCAGTGGAAGTGAAAAAAAATTTGCCAAGGATCTTCCAGAAGTAGATTATGTGATGGGAAGGCTCGAATACCTCAAGTTTGTCCTTTGGGGTCTTAAGCCACCTCTTCTTGACCTGGATGCTCCCCTTAAGGGAGTTGTTCTCTTCTTGGGAGGCGATCCGGTGCATAGTTTGCTTCTTTCCAAAAGATTAGGTCTTCCCGCCTTCTCCTACATGCATAGACCGAGATATAAAAAGTACTTTAAGAAATTTATGGTGGTAGATGAGAAGATGAGGAAAAAGTTTATAGAGGAGGGGGTAAGTTCGGATAAAGTTGTCGTGATTGGGGATCTGGTGGCGGACGCAGTAGAAGATATAATGCCCAAAGAGAAGATATATACTTCTTTACAGATTAACCCTGCTTCTTTATGCATTTCCCTTTTTCCTGGAAGTAGGCCGCAAATAGTTCGTTATATGAGCCCCTTCTTTTTGAGGGTAGCTGAGATAGTTAAAGAAGAGTTTGCCGAAGCTCGTTTTCTTTTGGTCTTATCACCCTTCATTTCGAGAAAGGAGCTGACAAGTTTAACTGAGGAAGAGTTAAATAAGGTCTTTCAGGTAAGGCAAGCCAAGCTAAAAAGGAAAGAAGGAAGGTGGGAGCTTATCACAGCCTCAGGGCTTGAAGTTTTAGTAGTTGAGGAAAATCGGTATGAGGCGATGAGCATATCCACTATAGCGATCACCATTCCAGGTACCAATACCCATGAGCTTTCTCTTCTGGGAGTGCCGATGGTGGTAGCTGTTCCTTTAAATAAGCCTGAGGCAATCCCTTTTGATGGACTGGCAGGACTGATGGGGAATCTGCCGGTGGTGGGTAGCTCAATTAAAAGATGGATGGTGAAAAGATATAATAGCAAGGTCAAATTTACTGCTATTCCAAACAGATGGGCAGGAAAAAGCATTGTTCCTGAGGTAAGGGGAAAGCTTGAGCCAGAAGACGTAGCCGAGAAGGCAGTAAAGCTTTTAAGAGAGCCTGAACGCCTCCGCCAAATATCCCGTGAGCTTAAGGGATTATTCCCCCGAGCAGGCTCAGCTGATAGGTTAGCTGAGGCGATATTAAATAATTGAGAAAGAGGTTTTTATATGAACGTTCAACGTCGCCTGATGGGCTATCTTCGTCCATACAGGATGAGTTTAATCTTGGCTTTGGCTTGCACGGTATTTGTCTCCTTGACCTCTTTAGTGGTCCCCTGGCTTACTGGTAAAGGCTTGATCGACAAGGTTATAATAAAGAAAAATGTGCACCTGTTAAACCTGGTAGCCTTAGGATTTATAGCATTGGTGATGGTAAAGGGGGCTTTCTCTTACCTTCAAACCTATCTGACATCCTTCATCGGCTACCGGATAGTTATGGATATGCGTGATCAAATATTTCAGCATCTACAAAGACTTTCCTTAAGCTTTTACAAAAGAAGGCGAGCCGGGGAGATCATGTCCCGTCTGATAAATGATACTGGTTTGCTTCAGAACATCTTCGTCGAGAATATGATGAGGCTTACCCTAAACATCCTTACCGTGGTAGGGGTTTTGATATTTGTCTTTTATATAGACTGGCGTCTTGCCCTCTTTACCCTTCTCGTTCTTCCCTTCATCGGTTTTACCCTCAGAAGGTTTGGCTCAAGGATAAAGAAATTTAGCAACTTAGTTCAGATGAAGGTAGCCGACATCTCCTCCACCGTCCAGGAGGTATTAGGGGGGATTGAGGTGATAAAATCCTTCGCCACTGAGGAGAAGGAAGTGGAAAGGTTTCAAATGCAGAATATACAGAACTTTCGCCTGAATATGAGGAGAACACGTGTATCTGCCGTCCTTCCCCCTTTAATGGAGATTTTAACCACCGTAGGGCTCACCGCAATTTTATGGTATGGGGGATTGGAGGTGATAAGGGGACAGCTGACCATAGGAGAACTCGTGGCCTTTTTAGGATATGTGGCCTTGGCCATCAATCCCCTAAACCGGATAGGCAAGGATTATAGTCAGTATCAACAGGCCTTGGCTTCCGCGGAGAGGATATTTGAGATACTGGATACCGAGCCCGAGATAAGGGAATCCCCACAAGCAAGGGAGATGCCACGCATAAGGGGTCACATCCAGTTCAGGAATGTCTCTTTTGGTTACGATGATAAGGAGTTGGTGCTGAAGGATATCAACCTGGATTTAAGGCCCGGAGAAAAGGTGGCACTGGTAGGACGAAGTGGTGTAGGCAAGACAACTTTGGTTAGTCTCATTCCTCGCTTTTACGATCCTAAATCTGGATGCATCATCATAGATGGATACGATATAAGACAGATGAAGCTGAAGAGTTTAAGGAGACAGATAGGCATCGTCTCACAGGAGACAGTTCTTTTTAACGGGACCATAAGGGATAACATTGCCTACGGGAGGACGGAGGCAACTGATGAGGAGATTATAGATGCGGCTAAGAAGGCCAATGCCCATAACTTCATCATGGCCCTGGAAAAAGGATATGATACCCCTGTGGGCGAGAGGGGGGTAAATCTTTCTGGAGGACAAAAGCAACGTATCGCCATAGCCAGGGCTATCCTTCGAGATCCTCGCATACTCATCCTGGATGAAGCTACCTCTGCCGTGGATGCGGAATCCGAGATCTTAATCCAGGAGGCTCTGGAGAAGTTAATGAAGGATAGGACCACCATCATCATCGCCCATAGGCTATCCACCATTCTGGGAGCGGACAGAATAGTTGTCCTTAATGAGGGAAAAATAGAAGAGATTGGCACGCACGAGGAGCTTTTGTCCAGGAAAGGAACGTATGCAAAGCTGTATGAGGCTCAATTCAGTAGGATGAGGGAATAAGGGATGATAGAGGTAAGTGTAGTTATCCCCACCTACAATCGTAAGAAACTCCTGCAAAGGGTGTTAAAGTTTTTATTTGAACAGAACTATCCCAAGGATAGATATGAGATAGTCGTGGTCGATGATGGGTCA
>QMPZ01000003.1 GCA_003648815.1 Candidatus Aerophobota bacterium
CTCCCTGATCTTCCTCAACTCCTCTAATTTCATCTTGTTCCCTCAATTTTAAGGCAGGCCTAAAGTCTTGTATATTTCGAGTAACCTTACCCTGGCCTACCAGCATTTTCCATATTCTCTCTTTATCCTTGTTCTTCAAATAGTAGTCTATGTATTTTGCCGCCCTTTTGCCCGCTCCTGCTGCCGAAATTACTGTAGCTGCTCCGGTAGTAACATCACCACCGGCAAACACGCCCACCTTTGTCGTGGCGCCTGTTTTTTCGTTGACCAGAATGGTCCCTCGGACCGGATCGACCTTCAAACCCGATGTTGTCTTGGCTATCAGGGGAGAGGGAGCCTGTCCGATGGCTACCCCCACCGTATCTAAGGGCATCTCAAATTCGGAGCCTTCTATGGGAATGGGTCTTCTTCTTCCTGAGGAATCAGGTTCGCCTAAGCGCATCCTGATGAGCCTTGCCTTTCTCACCCAGCCGTCCTCGTCGCCGATGTATTCCACCGGGGCAACAAGAAACACAAATTCTATTCCCTCCTCCTCGGCATTTTCTATCTCCTCAATCCTGGCGGGCATCTCATTCCTTGTCCTTCGGTAAAGTATACTTACCTTCTTTGCCCCCGCCCTTAGGGCAACCCTTGCCGAGTCCATGGCTACATTTCCTCCACCAATCACGCCAACTTTTTTGCCGACCTTAACGGGGGTGTCATATTCGGGAAACTTATATGCCTTCATCAAGTTCATCCTCGTCAAAAACTCGTTGGCGGAGTAAATGCCCAAAAGATTTTCTCCAGGAATATGCATAAATCTCGGAAGACCCGCACCAGTCCCTATGAACACAGCTTCGTACCCATCCTCATTCATGAGCTCATCAACTCTCCTCGTCCTGCCCACAAAGAAATTGGTAACTATCCTCACCCCCAAGGACTTAATGTAATCTATCTCCCTTTTCACAATCTCCTTGGGCAACCTGAACTCGGGAATACCGTAGACGAGAACTCCTCCTGGAACATGAAGGGACTCAAAAATGGTGACGGAATAGCCCTTTTTGCTGAGTTCGCTTGCGCACACGAGACTGGCAGGTCCTGAACCAATCACTGCCACCTTTCTTCCATGAGAGGACTTTGAGGAGGGAGGAGCTGGGTCATTCTTCCTCGCCTCATGGTCGGCGACAAACCTCTCCAGCCTTCCAATGGCTACGGGTGCTCCTTTACGGGATAAAATACAGCTCTTCTCGCACTGGTCCTCCTGGGGACAAACCCTTCCACAGACCGCCGGAAGGGGATTGTTTTCCTTTATCAGCTTAGCTGCTTCCAAGAATTTTCCTTCCTTTATCTTTTTGATAAAGCCGGGTATATCAACCTCCACAGGACATCCCTTTACACAGGAAGGATTGCGGCATTGAAGGCACCTGTTTGCCTCCTCTAACGCCTCTTCCTCCGTATAGCCCAGGGCAACTTCATCAAAACTTTTTATCCTTTCCTGGGGCTGTCTTTTCCTCATAGGAGTTCTTTTTAGGATAAGCTTTTTGCTGCCCATTTACTTACCCCTGTTTATGTTCTTCTCGAACCTGTCGAGGGAAATTTTTTCTTCCTCTTCATACATCCTCAACCTCTTCATGAGAAGGTCGAAGTTAACCTTATGAGCATCAAACTCAGGTCCATCCACGCAGGCAAACTTCGTCTCTCCGCCTATTTCGACTCTACAGGATCCACACATTCCCGTCCCATCGACCATTATTGGATTTAGGGAGACTATCGTCTTTATCTTGTATTTTCTCGTCAAATCAGAAGCTGCCTTCATCATCGGAACAGGACCCACGGCAAAGACCCTGTCTATCCTCCTGCCTTCCTCGAGGAATTTTTTTAAAAGATCGGTGACGAATCCCTTGACCCCCTTGGAGCCGTCATCGGTGGTGACGTAGTACTCGTCGCTTAACTTTTTAAGCTCATCTTCTAAGAGGAGAAGTTTTTCGTTTCTTGCTCCGTTGATCGTGATGACGTAATTGCCTGCCTCCTTCAAAGCTTTAAGGAGAGGATAAAGCACTGCGGTGCCGAATCCACCTCCTAATGCCGCGATGGTGCCAAAATTTTCAATCTCCGTGGGGTTTCCCAAGGGTCCCAAAAGGTCCGATATGTTATCACCCACTTTAAGGAGGGAAAGGTATTTCGTGGTCTTTCCCACTACCTGAAAGATGATGCTCACCGTGCCCTTTTCTTTGTCGGTATCTGCAAGGGTGAGGGGAATCCTTTCCCCCTCTTCATACGCTCTCAGGATAACAAATTGTCCAGGCCTGGCAGACCTGGCGACATGGGGAGCCTCTATGACAAATAGGTTTGATCCTGGCCCCAGCGTCCTTTTTTCTAATATCCTGTAGCCCATAGCCAGTGCCTCCTTGCGCTTTCAATGTTGGACTACCTCCTATTCATTATATTAACAGGAAATTGCCTTCAAGTATTTGTTGAATTTTATGGTCAAGGGTTAGTCCAGATTCGGCAAATTCTTCTTCAAAGCAGCCAACACTTCAAATCTGGACATAGTTTTTGATGACCAGGAAAGCTCATTAAAATAAAACAAAAATTTACCAAACATCCTTACTATGGTTGCCCCAACAGCATACTTGAACGCTCAAATTAAAGGATATATCGGGACAGGTCCTCACTTTCCACTATGTCCTTTAACCTCTCCCTGACATATTTGGCGGTGATGGTAAAGGATTTTCCCTTCATATACGGAGCCTCAAAGGAAATTTCCTCCAATAGCTTTTCCATAACCGTATGCAGCCTCCTTGCTCCAATATCCTCCGTCCGCTCATTGACCAGAAAGGCTAAGGAGGCAATTTCCCTAATTGCCTCCTCCTCAAATACGAGATCTACCCCCTCTGTCTTCATTAAGGCCTGAGACTGTTTTATTAAGGCATTTTTCGGCTCGGTTAATATCCTCTCAAAATCCTTCTGGTTAAGCCTTTTTAGCTCTACTCGGATGGGAAATCTTCCCTGAAGTTCGGGAATTAAATCAGAAGGGGAGACATCATGGAAAGTCCCCGCAGCTATGAAGAGGATGTGGTCAGTCTTGACGGCTCCATAGCGAGTAATTACCGTTGTTCCCTCCACGATGGGCAAAAGGTCCCTTTGCACACCTTCTCGGGAGACATCGGCTTTATTTATTCCTCCTCCGGCGATCTTGTCTATCTCGTCGATGAATATTATCCCCGAGTTTTCCACCCTCCGCAGGGCTTCCTCGACGACCTTATCTCTGTCGATAAGTTTCTGAGCCTCCTCTTCGGTGATGATCTGACGGGCTTCTTTGATGGGAACCTTTCTTTTCCTTAACCGTTTAGGAAACATATCGCCCAACATATCCTGAAAGTTCATTCCCAACTGTTCTGCACCGGCACTGCTGAATATTTCTATCATCGGGACGAACTTCTCCGCCATCTGTATCTCAACTAATCTGTCCTCCAATTCCTTGTTCCTGAGTTTCGCCCTCAGCTTCTCCCTCGCCTTTCTCGCCTTCTCCACTCTCTCGTTCTTCTCATCATCCCTCTCCGATGGACTTGTCCGGGGAAGGGGCAGAAGAATGTCCAATAGCCTCTCCTCGGCAAGTTCCTTTGCCTTCTCCCTTACCCGCTTCATCATCTCCATCCTCACCGTGTGGACCGCTACATTGGTCAGATCCCTGACCATGGATTCCACATCTCTACCCACATAGCCCACCTCAGTGTACTTACTCGCCTCAACTTTTAAAAAAGGAGCCTGAGCCAGCTGAGCTAATCTCCGGGCAATCTCCGTCTTTCCCACCCCGGTAGGCCCTATCATGATAATGTTCTTGGGGGCAACTTCGTCACGAAGTTTGGCGGGTAGTTTCTGACGACGCCAGCGGTTTCGCAAGGCGATGGCTACAGCGCGCTTGGCTTCCTTCTGTCCAATGATGTATTTGTCGAGCTCCTTTACGATATTCTTAGGAGTGAGCCATTTTTCCCTCATTTATAACTCCTCAATGGTGATCTGGTCGTTGGTATAAATGCAGAGAGAGGCAGTTATGTGCATAGCAATCTCGACAACTTTTCGAGGTGGAAAATCAGTATGTTCTGCCAGAGCTCGAGCGGCCGCCATGGCATATCCTGCACCTGAGCCAATGGCCACCACCCGCTCATCGGGTTCAATTACATCGCCACTTCCCGAAATGACCAGGGTCCTTTCCCTGTTGGCCACGATCATCAAGGCCTCCAGCCTTCTCAAGACCTTATCTTGCCTCCAATCCTTGGCCAACTCCAGGGAGGCGCGGGCAAGATTTCCTTGATACTGTTCAATTTTCTTCTCGAATTTTTCAAAAAGGGTAAGAGCATCAGCCACTGCTCCGGCAAATCCCGCCAGAACAGTTCCCCTGTAGAGCTTTCTTATCTTCTGAGCTCTTTGCTTCATAATTATGTTCTCAAAGGTGACCTGTCCATCTCCTCCGATGGCCACCTTATCCTTATCCCTGACCGCTAATATGGTGGTAGAATGAATCATCTTAAGCTCTCGGATGAGACTTTTGGTAAACCTCCTTTAGCCTGCGAGGAGTTATATGGGTATAAATCTGAGTGGTGGAAAGCCTCTCATGTCCTAACAGCTCCTGAACGACCCTAAGGTCTGCCCCCCGATTCAAAAGATGGGTGGCGAAGGAATGACGCATCGTGTGAGGAGTGACCCGTTTGGAGATTTCCGCCAGAGCAAGGTAATCCTTTAGTTTTCTTCTTATCGCTGTCTCAGACAGCCTCCTTCCAAATCTGTTCAAAAAAACAGCCTCCTCCCCCGCCTTCACCTTCTCCTTCCTTTTCCTTAAATAGTCGGCTAAAGCCTCTATGGCATACCTTCCTAAGGGAATCATCCTTTCCTTGCCTCCTTTTCCCTTTACCCTTACCACCTCTTCTGAAAGGTCCAAATCATCTAAATTTAAACCAACTATCTCGGCTATCCTCATACCAGTTGCGTACAAAAGTTCCAGAATAGCTTTATCTCTGCAACGAAAAAAGTCCTCTCCTTCCACCTTCTCCAGGAGGGACTTTACCTCATCTTCCTCTAAGAAAGAGGGAATCCTTTTATCCAGCTTGGGACTGCGCAGGTTAGCCAGAAGAAAAGAGGCAAGGTGTCCCTTAGAATAAAGATAATGGAAAAAACAACGAAGGGCTGCTACCCGTCGAGCAAGGGTTGACTTCGTCATTCCTTTTTCCTGAAGCTTTCTTAAATACCTTCGGGCAAGGGAGTAGTCCACCTCTTCTACATCTTTGTGTATGGAGCTTAAATATTTTCCAAAATCCCTGATATCGCTCAGATAAGCCTTAATCGTCTGAGGAGAAAGGCTTTTCTCATTTTTCAGGTACTGAGTAAACTGGCTCAGAAACTTCATTCTTCCTAACTCTCCTTCTCATGATCTTAATAAGGACGCTGTCCATTCTCTTTTCCTCTATTATATAATCATCGACTTTTTTGTCACATTTAGGACACCTTATCTGACCCTTGATCTTCACCAGATAAGGATTTTTGCAATAAGGACACTCCTCCTTTAAAGGCTCGCCTTCCAGGACGAACTCACATTGAGGAAATTTTGAACATCCATAAAAGACTTTCCCATCCCTGGATGTCCTCTGTATTATCTCTCCGTCACAACCACGGGAAGGACATCTTATCCCCGTGCTCCTGACAAGAGGTCTGGTGTTCTTGCAATCAGGATAGTTAGAGCAGGCCAAGAACTCCCCGTATCGACCAAACTTGAGGACCATCTTCGCCCCGCACTTCTCACATTTAAAGCTTTCCACTTCCAGACCATCCCTTTTCACATTCTTCATCTCCTCCTCGGCCTTTTTCAGGTCCTTCTTGAAACACTCATAAAACTCCTCTACCAGCGCCGTCCATTTTTTCTCCCCCTGCTCGACTATGTCCAGTCCCTCCTCCATTTGAGCGGTAAACCCCGTATCGATGATGGTAGAAAAGCTTCTCTTCAGAAGTTCGGTCACCACCCTCGCCAAGGGCGTGGGGACGAGCTTGCCTTTTTCCTCCTTTACGTAACCTCTCTCCTTGATGGTGGAGATGATGGGTGCATAAGTACTTGGCCTGCCTATTCCCTTCTCCTCCAATGTCTTTATAAGAGTAGCCTGAGTATAACGAGAAGGGGGTTGAGTAAAGCATTGTTTTAAGACAAGTTCCTTTAATTTTAAGACAGAGCCTTTCCTGAGCGGGGGAAGATCTTCCTTCTCCTCAACCCTTTCCCTGTAAATCAGGGTAAAGCCAGGAAACTCAACTTTTCTGCTCTCAGCCCTGAAAAGAAAAGGTCCTCCTTTGATGTCCACGCTGACCACCTTAAGGATCATCTCCCTCATCTGTGAGGCAACAAATTTCCTCCAGATTAAATCGTAGAGCTTAAAATGATCCTGGGAGAGATACGGCTTCACCTTATCCGGAGTCCTCCAGATACTGGTGGGTCTTATCGCCTCATGAGCATCCTGGCTGGATTTTCTGTTTTTATATTGAGGTATATCCTTCGGCAAGAACTCCTCTCCCAGCTCCTTTCTCAGGTACTTTCTTGCCTCCTCCTGGGCCTCCTTAGCCACCCTCACCGAATCCGTCCTCATGTAAGTGATCAATCCCACCCTGCCCTCACCTCCGATTTCCTGTCCTTCATATAGCTCCTGGGCTATCCTCATCGTCTTGTTAGCAGAAAACCCTAATCGAGACCATGCTGCCTGCTGCAGGGTGCTGGTGATAAAAGGAGGGGAGGGAAATCTTCTTTTTTCCTCTTCCTTCACCTTATCTACACGGCATCTTTCTTTCCTTACCCTCTCGATAACTTCTCTCACTTTACCTTCACTCTTTATAGCTACCTTTTTTCCATCAATCTGAGCTAACTTTGCCTCTAAAATAGCTTTCTTTCTCAAGGGGGCAAATTTAGCCAAAACTGTCCAGTACTCCTGGGGATTGAATTCCTCAATTTCCTTCTCTCGCTCGCAAATCAACCTCACCGCCACCGATTGAACTCTTCCTGCTGAAAGTCCTCTTCTTACCTTTTTCCACAAAAGAGGAGAAAGCTTATAGCCCACCAACCTATCCAAAACCCTTCTTCCCTGTTGAGCCTCTACCTTATTGAGGTCGATCTGAGAAGGATTTTCTATGGCCTTCTGAATTGCTCCTTTCGTTATCTGATTGAAGATAACCCTCACCGCTTTTTTATGATTTAGCTCCTGAGAAAGATGCCAGGAAATGGCTTCACCTTCCCTGTCCATATCGGTGGCCAGATAAATTCGTTTTGCCTTTTGGCTCAGCTTCTTAAGTTTTTCCACAATCTTTTCCTTGCCAGGAATGATCTGGTAGGTAGGCTTAAACCCATTTTTTATGTCCACCCCTAAGCGGTTCTCCGGCAAATCCTTTATGTGTCCGTAACAGGATTCCACCTGAAAGGCTTTGCCGAGAAACCTGTTTATGGTCTTAGCTTTGGCCGGAGACTCTACAATGACTAAATTCTTAGACATAAGCCTTAACCTTTAACGAATAGTTTTCCGGGAAGCTCCCGTACCAAACCCTTTAACTGGAGGCCTACCAGGACTGCCGCTACCTTAGAGGCAGACATTCCGCTACCACTAATTATGAAATCGATATGGACGGGAACATCCTTTAATAAGGAAAAAATTTTTTTCTCCTCTAAAGAAAGAGACCTTTCCTTTTCCTCAGCTCTCTTCATCGCGGCTCGATCCTCACAAAGAGAAAAGCCCAGCTCTTCCATTACATCCTCGACACTTTCCACCAGCTTCGCCCCCTCTTTGATCAGGCGATTTACTCCTTGACTTGTGGGACTGTTTATCTGTCCCGGAACCGCAAAGACCTCCCTTCCTTGTTCCAGGGCAAAGTCGACCGTGATCAAGGCTCCACTTCTTAAGGGAGCCTCCACCACCAGTACCCCCTTGCTTAAACCACTGATGATGCGATTACGCTGAGGAAAATTCGGTGCTTCAGGTAAGGTTCCAAGAGGAAACTCAGAGACCACTGCTCCATTTTTGACGATTTCCTCCATCAGCTTTCTGTTCTCAGGGGGATAGACCACATCTATCCCACATCCGAGCACGGCAATGGTCCTTGCTCCTACCTCAAGGGCTCCCTGATGTGCTGCCGTATCAATGCCCCGGGCCATTCCACTGACGATGGTAACTCCCCTCCTTCCAAGGTCTCGAGCTAACCTTCTGGCCGTAAGCCTTCCATAGGTAGTGGCTCTTCGAGTCCCCACTATGGCAACAGCATTCTCATCCTCCTTTTTCAGCTCACCTCTTACATAGAGGAGAAAGGGAGGATCGCTGATCGTTCTCAGGTTAACAGGATAAAGTGAATCCTGAAAGTTGACGAGAGTTATGCCCACTTCATCCATATACTCCAGGTCCTTTTCTACATCTACGCTTTCTCGAGCTCGAACTATGGAAAGGGCCACCTCCTTCCCTATTCCAGGAACCTCCATAAGTTTTTTTACTGAAGCAGAAAGAACCTTTCCGGGAGATCCAAAATGCCTCACCAACTCACGACACCTCTTGGGACCAAGATGGGATACCTTGCTTAAAAGTATCCAATCCCTGTAGGAGTCTATATGCCTCATACTTTCCTCTCGACGCTTCGCTGCTTCCCCCGAGAGCATCTCATCTTGAATAATTTAGAAGGCTCCATTCTGTTCGTCAAGCTCTCTTATCACCAGGCCACTTAAAAGCTTGGGATAGAAGTAGCTGGTCTTCGGAGGCATCACTTTGCCGGCAAGGGAGATCTCTCTTATCTGCCTTAAAGAAGGGGGTTTCAAGAAGAAGGCTATCTGATAGTCTCCTTTTCTGATTAAACTTACTGCCTTCTCCTCATCCTTCACAAAATCGATGTCCTCACCTTTCTTCCAATCCTTTCTCTTTAAGATCTTCTCCAATATCAGCTCGTTCAAGATAGCACTGTCCACCTTCCCCTGAAAGCTATCCTTATAGGTTTCCTTCAGACTTAAAAAATAATACCTCTTCTCCCCGCAATACATTCCGAAGGCACAGTCCTCTCCTGTGCCTCGCAGTCGCTCAAGCATCCTTTTCCTTTGCCTCTTCTCGTCCTTCGGGGAAAACTCGAATACCTCTATGTTGAAAAACTCGCTTAAGCTTTCCTTCAGTTGAGCAAGCTTTCTTACTCCAAGATTTCTTACAGCCCTGTGCACGGGAAGGATGGTGGCGGAGCCGCCTTCCATATTTAAGAAATACATCATCACAAAATCCTCTCCTCTTCCCTTTCCTCCCATTTCCTCCCTGAAGCTAAGCGCTGTGAGATAGCGGTGATGTCCATCAGCAATGAACACCTTCTTGTCCTTCATCTCCTCAGCTATCTCCTCGATCACGCTCTTGTCCCTGATGGCTCCTAAACTGTGCCTTACCCCATCCTTATCCCTTATCGAAAAAAGGAAGCTCGCTCTCTCTATCCGCTCATCCACCCTATGGGAGCGGTCTGAATACAGGGAAAATATAGGGCTGAAGTTAGCTCTGCAGGCTCTGAGCAACCTTAACCGATCCAGCCTGGCATGAGGAAGGGTCCTTTCATGAGGAAAGATCACTCCGGAGCCGAATTTTTCCAGTTTCATTAAGGCGATAAATCCTCTTCGCCTTACCCTCCTCTCTTCAAAAGGATACTCCTGCTCATAGACATATATGGCTGGCACTTTTTCCTTTACCAATATACCAGAGGAAAGCCATTTTTTAAAGTAATTTCTCGCACGCGTATACTTGTTTTCCTCCTCTGTGTCAGCAGGATATTCCTCGCCTAATATAATACGGATGATATTGTAGGGATGAAGCTGATGGTAAAATTTTTGTTCAGAAGGAGAGATCACATCATAGGGAGGAGCCAGAACCTTTGTCAAGTCGCCTACCTTTTTCTCATCGTAGATGATGCCTTGAAAGGGACGGATCATAAGCATCGATTGGACTCCTTCATCCTGGCTCACTTTTCAGCCAATCATCTTTTTCATAAGGGAAGATCTCCTCTGGCCCAAAAAGACAGGCAATCTCCTGCTGCGCAGATGAAGGAGAATCAGATCCATGGACTATATTTCTTCTCCCATCTGAGGCGTATCTTCCCCTGATCGTCTCAGAACCGGCCTCCTCAGGCCTTCTTTCCCCAATAATCTCTCTTATCCTTCTGATCGCTCCCCTCCCCTCCACCACGAGGGCTACCGAGGGAGCGGTGAGCATAAACTTGATCAAGCCGGGGAAGAAATGTTTTCCCTTATGCGGACGATAAAACTTCTCAGCTTTCTCCTCGTCAAAACGCAGCATCTTCAAACCCACTATCTTAAACCCTTCCTTTTCCACCCTTCTTATTACCTCACCGATCAACCCCTTACACACTCCATCCGGCTTAATTAAGACCAGCGTCCTTTCCATCCTTCCATCCATCCCCTTATCAGCCTTCTCCCTCACGGGGAATGGCTATCTTTCCCGTACGCACTAATTTCTTGATGCCAAAAGACTTCAGAAGGGAAAGAATTCCCTTAATTTTCTCCTCGCTACCTGTCGCCTCTATGATGAAGCTGTCAGGGTGGACGTCCACTATCCTTGCCCTGAAGATATCCACTATACGCATAATTTCGGCTCTGTCCGCTCCCTTAGCCTTTACCTTTACCAAAATCAGCTCACGTTCTATCCTCTCCTTATCCGTCAGGTCCACCACCTTAATCACATCTATTAATTTACGCAGCTGCTTTATGACCTGCTCGATAATGCGATCGTCCCCTGGAACCACCAACGTCATACGAGATACGGTGGGATCCTCTGTCTCCCCCACTGCCAGACTATCAATGTTAAATCCTCGCGCACTGAACAGAGAGGAAATACGAGCCAATATCCCAAAGCGATTCTCAACTTCTACAGAGATGACGTGTTTCATCAATTTTTTCCACCCTTAATCCAGTTCATCATTCCCCGCAAATTTCTACCCACCTTCTCTATCAGGTGTTCCTCATCTTTTTTGGCCAGAGCGTTGAACACAGGACGTCCAGCTTTGTTCTCCAGAATCCATTCTCGAGCAAACTCTCCAGACTGAATCTCCTGCAATATCTTTTTCATTTCCTCTTTCGTCCTGTCCGTGATGATTCTGGGCCCTCGGGTGAGATCACCGTACTCGGCGGTATTACTGATGGCCGACCTCATCCCACTTAGCCCACTTTCTTGGATTAGATCGGTGATTAGCTTCAGCTCATGCAGACACTCAAAGTAGGCCATCTCTGGCTGATAGCCAGCTTCCACAAGGGTCTCAAAGGCAGCCTTGATCAAGGCAGTGACTCCTCCGCAGAGGACAACCTGCTCTCCAAACAGGTCCGTCTCCGTCTCCTCCTTAAAGGTAGTCTCTATAACCCCAGCTCTGGTTCCCCCAATTGCTTTAGCGTAGGCTAAAGCCAGCTGTTTGGCTGAGCCAGTGGCATCCTGCTCAACGGCGATCAGACAGGGAACACCTTTTCCCTCAAGATACATCGTCCGCACCAAAGCTCCTGGCCCTTTGGGAGCGACCATAAAGACGTCCACATCCTCAGGAGGAACAATCTGATGAAAATGGATGTTGAATCCATGAGAAAAGCCCAAGGCATTTCCCTTTTTCAGGTAAGGGGCTATGTCATTTTTATACATCTGTGCCTGGTATTCATCAGGGATCAGGATCTGGATGACATCAGCCCTCTGAGCTGCCTCTTTTGTCTCCATAACCTCAAAACCCGCTTCTTCAGCCTTCTTCCAATTCTCACTTCCCTTAAGATCCGCCACTATCACCCTTAGGCCGCTATCCTTTAAATTTTGCGCTTGCGCATGGCCCTGATTGCCATATCCGATGATGGCGATCGTCCTCTCCTTTAGAACTTCCAGACTTGCATCTTTTTCGTAATAAATCTTAGCCATAACTTACCTCCTCAGCTTTCGTAAATGGGCGTTCCCTCTGAGTGAGCTAACTGCCGAAACTTGCCCATCAGCTTTTTGGTGACCTCGCCTATTTCTCCCTTTCCGATAACCCTTCCATCTACTCGTGTTACCGGAACGATCTCTGCTGCCGTCCCGGTAAGGAAGCATTCATCGCTTGCATAAAGCTCAGCCGGGGTAAATACTTCCTCTCGAACGGGAATTTTTTCCTCTTGAGCTAAATGAATTACCACATCCCGGGTAATACCCCTCAAGATCCCTACCCAGACAGGGGGAGTGATCAAGGTTCCATCTTTCACGATGAATATGTTATCCCCTGTACACTCAGCTACATAGCCATCATTGTTGAGCATTATCGCCTCTGGTACGCCTTTAGAGTTAGCCTCTATCTTGGCCAGGATATTGTTGAGATAGTTCAAGGATTTAATAGAAGGATCTAAGGCGGAAGGAATATTTCTCCGGGTGGAGACGATCACCACCTCCATGCCCTTCTGGTAAAGTTCTTCTGGATATATGCTTATCCTGTGAGCGATGATGATAACCTCCGGATGAGGACACTTAAGAGGGTCCAGACCGAGATCTCCCTTTCCCCGGGAGACAACTAAGCGGATATAAGCATCCTTGAGCCTGTTCTTTCTCAAGGTCTCCAGTACTTTCTCCTTCATCTCCTCCTTGGATAAGGGAATCTTTAAGGCAATGGCCTTGGCTGAAGCATACAATCTTTGAAGATGTTCCTCCAACTTAAAGACCCTCCCCCTATAAGCCCTTATCCCCTCGAAAACCCCATCGCCATAGAGAAAACCATGGTCAAAGACCGATATCCTTGCTTCCTCCTCAGGAACATATCTTCCATTCAAATAAATCCACAATCCCATCTTAAACTCCTTATCTCTATAATGCCACCAAGGGCTAAATTTCTACTTCGGCCTCATCTGTGGAAAAAGGATTACATCTCGAATAGATGAAGAGTTGGTCAACAGCATCACCAACCTATCTATTCCTATTCCCAAGCCTCCTGTGGGAGGCATCCCATATTCCATCGCTTCCAAAAAATCTTCATCCAGGGACTTATCTTCTGCCTTTGCCTTCAGGAATCTTTCTCTCTGCTCAATGGGATCGTTTAACTCGGAATAGGCATTTCCTATCTCCTCCCCCCCTATGAATATCTCAAAGCGTTCAATTAAAGAAGGCTCATCCTTCTTTCTCTTTGCCAGAGGACAGGTCTCCTCAGGATAATCAAGGATAAAGGTGGGCTGGATCAAGTTTGGAACGACCTTCTTATCTAAGAGGTGTTCAAGTATCTGGTCCTTTCTCAAACCCTCTACCTTCAATCCCGCCTTTGAGGCAGCCTCCTTGAGGGCTTCCTCATTCTCATAGTTGACTTCCAACCCTCCTATCTCCTTGAGAGCCGCCTTAAACGTCATCCTCCTCCAGGGGGGAGAAAGATCAATTTCACTTCCTTGATAGTTGATCTTAAGGCTACCGTTAACCTTCTTTGCCACCTCACAGATGAGTTTTTCGGACAGTTCCATCATCTCCTTATAATCACTGTAGGCAGAGTAAATCTCCAGCATTGTAAACTCGGGATTGTGGAATCGATCCATCCCCTCGTTTCTGAAATTTCTATTTAGCTCGTATATCTTCTCCAATCCTCCCACCACCAACTTCTTCAGATAAAGCTCAGGGGCTATTCTGAGATAAAAATCCTTGTCTAAGGCATAATGGTGAGTCCGAAAAGGTCTTGCCGTAGCGCCCCCTGGAACAGGCTGCATCATCGGAGTTTCCACCTCAAGATACCCTCTCCTGTCCAGAAAATCTCTTATGCATTTAATTATTGCTCCACGTTTGAGAAAGGTCTTCTTAACCTCGGGGTTAAAAAGTAGATCCAGATAGCGCTTGCGATAACGTAGTTCTATGTCCTGTAGACCATGCCACTTTTCAGGAAGAGGACGAAGGGATTTGGCAAGGAGGAAAAACTCCGAGACATCAATGGTGAGCTCACCTGTCCTGGTCTTGAAAACCTTTCCCTTCACTCCAATGATATCACCCAGCTCGAGCTTTTTAAAGAGAGAATATCTTTCCTTCAGGATGTCCTTGCGAGCATAAGCCTGGATCTTACCCGAGCCATCTCTTATATCAATAAACATAGCCTTTCCATGTCCTCGCTGGGCAACAATCCTTCCCCCAAGACGAACCTCTATATCTACACCTTCTCCTGCCTTAAGGTTGCCGTATTTGTCGCGTATCTTTTGAGTAGAATGATCGGGTGAAAACTTTACCCAATAAGGATTGCCCTCCTTTTCCATCCATTCCCTTAGCTTTTTCTTCCTTACCTCGATTAGCCTATTCTTATCCGGTCCCATCCTAACTTCCTTTTTCTAAACTCATTTATAGACCATAATTTTGCCTTATTTTATATAGATTTAATCTTTTGTCAACAAACGCTTTTTAGGAGGGAGGTTCCGTAAAGGAAAGGCCATTTAAACTTTTAAAATTCTTCTCATAAAAAGAGTAATAAACCGAACAGCATCCACATCAAGACACACCTTAACGTTAGAAGCTTTCTCCTTTGAGGTGAGGGTAAATCCCCGGGTAAATTCGCCTCTGGTTTCCACATTCACTTTCCTGGGCTCCATTTTCACCAAAGTTTGGTCAAAGGACACCGCTACAGCTAAGGGATCGTGCAGGATAGGATATACTCTGCCGGTTGATCTTTGCCATGCTCTTATCATATCCATTAAAAGATGGGTGGTGGGGGAAGCTTTTTTGGCCAAGCTATTTAGTTCCTCCTGTCCGAGCTTACATTTGGTCGTCACATCTAAACCTACCATAATGACCTGTATCCCCGATTCAAGAACAATTCTCGCCGCCTCAGGATCGCATCTAACGTTATATTCAGCTTGTTGCCTGTTAACTGCTCCCCCCATCATGACCAATTTAGCTTTTCTGGCTAAATCAGGCTCTTTTACAAGTGCCGCAGCTACATTAGTAAGGGGTCCGATGGTGACGATGATAGGATGCTCACAAGCCATAACCTGAGAGATGATGAGGTCCACTGCAGCCTGTCTTGAAGGAGCCGCCAAGATTTCCCTTTCATCAAGCACCACTGCCTGATTCACTTGGTCAGTTCTCTCCTTTCCAAGGAGTGGTCTTTTAATTCCCACACCTACCGGTATATCTTCCCTGCCAAAGGCCTTCAGTAATTTAAGCACCAGCTTAGCCCTGGTCTTTGTATCTCCATAGACTGTGGTGATCGCCTTAACGTCAAGCTCAGGGCAACTTAAGGCAAATCCAATGGCTAAGGCATCATCTACATCATCTCCTATATCTGTGTCAATGAGGATATTTATCATCTCCCAAACCTCCCTATTAAGGATATATAATATAGAGCTTTAAGTTTGTCGTTACGGCTTAAGAAAGCTCTCAAGTCCCTGCTCGACAAAGCTAAAGTAACCATTTTTTCCTACGATGATATGATCCACAACTTTAATATCCACCATTTCTGCAGCCTCGGCGATGGTGGAGGTAATTCTTTTATCCTCGCTTGAAGCCTGAGGATGTCCACTGGGATGGTTGTGCACGAGAAGTAGTCCTGCAGCATGGTGAGCTAAGGCAGATTCTATGATGCGTCGAGGATAGATCACCGCTCTGTCAATCGTCCCCTCATGAACTACCTCATAGTCAATAACCTCGTTTTTAACGTTAAGGTAAATCACCATAAAGGCTTCATAAGATAGAGCGGCAAGTTTTGCCCGGGCAAAACTTGCCGCTGTCCGGGGCGAGGAAAGAAGATCTTTTCCCTCCATCTTCTCACTAAGATAAACACACAAAATTTCCTTCACCAACTTTATGAGAATAGCCGACGATGGACCAACGTCGAGAACACCCTCAAGCTCCTCTAAGCTGGCATCAAAGACAGCACCAAGACTTCCAAACCGTCTAATGAGACGTTTTGCAACAGGTTTTACATCTTTACGGGGAATGGCATAGGTCAGGAGGAGCTCGAGGAGCTCGTAGCTATGAAGTCCTCCTGCACCTGCCTTTTGAAAACGTCTCCTGAGGCGTTCCCTGTGACCCAAATAATGAGGCTTGCTCTTTTCCTCCATTTTTAAGCTGTGTATTTGCTTAAAAAGCTTTCCCACAGAAGGGCAAGGTCGTCTCCCTTCATCTCTACCTTGCTTATGTCCTTCCTTGTTACTCCCTCTATGGCCGATGCCTTACGGGCAGAGGACTCATCATAGAACTCTATCTCTATGGTATAAGGAGGATTAACCTTATAGGGTTTAAAATCGTTTATTCTTTTTAGGGCCGCCTTAGCTTTTTCCCTGATGAGCTTACTCGTCTTCGAGGGAGGAAGACAGAGAGCACCGTGCTCGCCTGCAGCATACTTCACACAAGCCTGCTCAAAATCCCCAACTAAATCCCCTGCCTCCTTCATCGCCGCAGAATCTCCACTTATCATCACCAAAGGAACATTTCTTGTTCCAGCGATAGATGCTTCCAGGCCAATTTCCCCCATTAATATCCCATTAAGTCGCAGGGCCTTCATATCCAGGGTATAAGTATGAGGAAGAAGGCCTTCCTTGGTCTGGGCCATAGAGTGAAAGCCTATCATAATTAAAGCGTCAAAGCTTTCATCCAAACCTGCCGGCGGAGCTATCTTCGGGGGCTTCCCCATAACCACTTCTGCCTCAGGAGGAACCTCGCTTAAAATCACATTAAGGCCGTAGTAATGCATATCGTAGACGACAACCTTCCTTGCTCCTCCCTCTATGGCTCCCTCTATGGCTGAGTTCAGATCTGACATTAAAAGCTTTCTCATCTCCTCATATCCCGGACAGCCTGGCTTAACCTGTCTTTCATGATCAACTACACCGGTTATGCCCTCGCCGTCAAGTAGAATATACACCTTCATTTCATTCAAACTCCTTTAAGGGACGAGCATTATCTTGCATCCCTCACCTGAGATGGCTACTCTGAAAGCCTCTTCAAAATCCTGTAGGGAAAATTTATGGGTGACCATAGGCTCGACATTGAGCTTTCCCGTGGAAAGCAGGTTCTCAGCTATCTCCCAGGTCTTCCAAATTTGCCTTCCCCACAGTCCAACAATTTTTGCCTCCTTGAAGATGATCTGGGATGAGACATCTATCTTTAAGGGTCTTTGAGGATGTCCTATGGTAAATAGCTTTCCTCCTACCCTCAGGTAACCAAACGCCCTCTCCAGAGCCTCAGCATTACCTGAGGCCTCTATTATCACTCCTGCTCCATTTCCCTCGGTCAACGACAAAACTTTCTCTACCACCGACTCCTTTTGGGGATTGATCAGATGAGTTGCTCCCATCTTGCTGGCTATATCCAGCCTTTTCTCGTTGATGTCTATGGCAATGACCTTCTCAGCTCCCCTTATTCTGGAGATGCCTATAGCGAACTGTCCTATAGGCCCGCACCCTATGATCACAACTGAGTCACCTTCTACCTCTCCTTCATATACCGCTCTGAGAGGAATTCCCATAGGTTCGAGAAGACAACCTTTCTCAAGGGGAAATTCCTCAGGTAGTTTCCTGGTGGATATCTCAGGTATTATACAGTACTCAGCAAAACATCCGTTTACCGTATGACCAAAAAGTTCCATATTCTGGCAGGTATGGGGACGGTTATGCCTGCACTGCCAGCATTTTCCACAGGGAATATGAGTCTCTGCTGCCACCTTATCGCCCACCTTAATGCCTTTTACACCCTTTCCCACCTTCACCACCTCTCCCGAGCACTCATGACCGGGGATGAAGGGAAGGGATTTGACCACACTTTTGCACCAGGGAGTCCATTCATATAGCTTCAGGTCCGAACCACATATTGCCGTGGCCCTCACCTTGACGAGGACCTGCCCCTCCTCGGGCTCAGGTATGGGAAGGTCCTCAAGCTCAAAACCTAAACTTTCCTTCTTTTTTAAAATTGCCTTCACACAAGCTCTCCTTCCCGCCTGCCTTTATGGCTTTATAAGGATCTTTACCCTATCCGCATCTTCTCGATAAGCCCTTATGGCCTCGCCAAATTTATCCAGTCCGAACCTGTGCGTTATGAGCTCATGTGCCCTTATCCTGCCTTCTGCAAGAAGTCTGATCGCCCTTTCCATGGTGTAGGGATTAACGAAGGAACCCTTGATGGTGATCTCATTTTCGTAGATATAAAAGGGATTTATTCTCACCCTTGTCTTGGGGTCGGCCACTCCAAACCAGATTACAGTTCCTCCTGGCTCCACCAGCTTCAAAGACTGTTCCTCTGTTTGAAGGGTTCCCACGCATTCCATAACCACCTCAGCTTTTCCCCTTAAGAAATTCTCAATCTCCCTCTCTACATCTGCCTGAGAGGGGTCTAATGCTAAGTTCGCCCCTAATTGAAGAGCAAGCTTCCTCCTTTTCTCGATGGTGTCGGTGATTACAACCCTGTCAGCTCCAGAGATCCTCACCAGTTGCAGGATGAGCAGTCCAATAGGACCGGCTCCCAGGATGACCACGGAATTTCCCGTCTTAATCTGTGCCAGATCTACTCCATGTATGCAGCAGGACAGGGGCTCAGCAAAGGAGGCAAGTTCTAAATCAAGTTTTTCAGGAAGGTGATACACCACAACCTCCTTAGCCTTAACATATTCAGCAAATCCCCCATCAGTGGTGACCCCCAGACGAGTGGGCAAGAGGCAAAGATGCTGCTGGCCTTTTCGACAATACCTACATTTTTCGCAGGCGAGGTTGGGATTTACGGTGACGCGATCTCCTATCTTAAAGTCCTTTACTCCTTCTCCTACCTCCTCGACCACCCCGGCGAACTCATGCCCTGGAATTAATGGGAAATTGGCCGGAAAAACTCCTTCATATATGTGAACGTCCGTTCCACAGATGCCACAGCTGTCCACCTTTATCAGCACCTCATCAACTCCCACTTTGGGAACGGGAACATCTTTCAAACCCCACCTGCCCTTCTCCTCAAACACAATGGCCTTCACCTTTTTCCTCTTTAAAGATACTTTTTGCAAAGCTCAATTGACCTGGTTACTCCTTCCTCCTCATCTCCCTTGCCTTCAAATTCAATGCTCAGCCATCCGTCAAATCCTGCCTTTTTCAAGATGTTTATACAGCGGGAAGCATCAATTCTGGTATCTTCTCCGTTTTCATCAAACTCGTAGAACTTGGCGTGGACAAATTTGGCGTATTTGGCTATCTTCTCCAATGCACTGTAGCGAACCTCATCAGGGAAATTACCAAAATCAGGGCAGGTGCCTATTCCCTTTTTCACCTCCTCAACTATTCTGACGATGATGTCAGGATCGCCACTGATGCCTCCATGATTTTCGATGAGGACACTGATCCCTTCTCTTTCTGCCTCCTGACATAGCTCGGAGAAGCTCTTAATGCATGCCTTGATGACGTCTTCGTTAACTTTTCCATATCCACCGGCATTTGCTCGAAACGATGGAGAGCCAATCTTTTTGGCGATGTATATCCACTTTTTATGGTTTTCTACCGCTTGCCGGCGAGCTTTCTCATCCAAGGAGGCAAGGTCTCCTTCACTGTCCACGGCGATGTTCCCCACCTTCATTCCGCACTCCTCCACCCTTTCCCTCAACCTTTCAAGGTAATCATCCTCTAAGGATTCAAAGAAGGGAGAGTTGAGTTCGATCCCCTTTACTCCGAATTTTTCCCTCACCTCCTTTGGAAAATCCAAAAGCTTCAACTTGCCTTCTTGAAAGCGCCTGTGCAGGCTCCATCCCGAAACAGCTATCTTCATCTAAACCTCCTTATATGAAATTGAGAAAAGGCCAAAAAATCCTCTTTAGTCCCGAGAGTTTTCCTTGTGAGTTTTGGAAGGAAGAGGGGAGACCATTGATCTTTGCATAAGCATTCCCATCTTAATGCGAGCCATTGCAGTGAGCTTGGGATCAGTATCCAAATTGGAGACCATCTGGTATTCGGAGATTGCTTCCTTTACCCTTCCCTGGACCTCGTAACAACTTCCCAGCAAAAAATGAGAGGCAGCGCTGTTAGGATCTATCTTCAGCGCCTCCTTAGCGTCGGAGATTGCCCTGTCTAACTTTCCCCTCTGATAATAAATCATTCCCCTTTGATTGTAAAAATCTATCTTTTTAGGAGATAGATTTTTGGCCTCCTCAAAATAACGGCTCGCCTCCTCCAACACTCCTTTCTCCTCATAAAGAACCCCTAACATAAGATAAATGGAATACTCCTCAGGGTTGAGCTTGAGGGCTTTTTTGTAAACCGCGATGGCCTCATCTACTCTTCCCTCCTCGTAGAGCCGGCTACCCTTCTCCTGAAGGAGGATGACCGGCTCAGGCTGTGGGAGGAACCTGGTCAAGACAACGTAAGCGCAAAGAAGAGCTGCAATCCCTACCCCTCCCCTTATAAGCCATTTTTTTACCACACTTAACTTTTCCTCTTTAATTAAATCATCCAGGTACCACCACCAATGAGAGGCAGGGATCTTTCTTTCCTCTCGATAAGGGGCAAGCTCGACAGAAGCTTTGAGGTGTTTGAGTATTATCTTTGCCTTTTTTCTCGCTATGGGATCGAGGTTCTCCAGTTTTGTCCTCTCTGCGGAGACATTCGTTCCCCTCTCCTCTAAGCTATGCAAAAGCTCCTCAATTTCATCCCTTAAGGTGAGCATCTTCAGGACATCTTTGCCAAGCTGCTCTACATTGGATAAGTATTTCTTGTACTCCTCGAGCATTTCTCTTAAATCGCTTAAGGTTGCTTTCTTGGGACCCATAGAAGTTCTCCCTTCAAACACGACAAACGGAAACCATCCAACGGAGAGCAAAGTAGGCAAGAAAACGACACTTGAGGGGGGATGTTTCCCCCCTTTATTAAACAAATGTTTATAAATTCCTGTACTTCAAGGTAAGCTTTGCCACTGATAGATTAATCCAGGGATTTTACTGCACAGGCTAAATTCTGAGGCTATCTTTGATCGTTAATTCTGGCTAAGGATTTTCCGGGATAGTCTCTGACCAAAAGCCCTGGCCTCTGACAAATTCCTGATTCTTCGAAAGTCGATGATTATGGAACCCTGTTTTTCCAGCAAGGCCATCAGCCTCTTTATGGCCTTGCTCACCCCGAGCATCTTGGGGATGACGAAGACGGCCACCTTTTTCCCCTCCAATCCACTGCATTCCCTTATGAAGGAGGCAATTTCCTCGGAAAATTTCCCACCCCACAGTCCCATCACCGGGCTTCCCACATAGACCAGGTCATAAGAAAAAAGACTCTTTATGCCAACTCCTCTAACTGCCCTTATCTGTTGTACCTGATGCCCTGCCTCCTTACTGCTTGAGGAGATAGCTTCCACAATTGCCTCCATCTTTCTTGATTTTGGGGGATAAACTATAGCTACCCTCAATTTACTCTCCTCTATGTTTAAATAACCTGCGTTCACAGGATGGCTTTTCGCTTACTTTTATGATAACTTTTCACCCGGGCGATGAAGGTTCTCACCTTGTTCAAATAGTTTGCCTGATGGGAGTCATCGTAGGAAAGGCTAAGGATAGGAAAACCTGGATAGTCCTTCTCTATCTGTGTCATCGCGGCGACGGTTATATTACCCGGCATACAGGTAAACGGCATCACGTTAACTACCCCATCCCTTCCCCTCTTTATGGAATGCAAGGTCTTTCCCACCGTCAGGATGGCCTCTCCCCTTAGGGAACGATGTAGGTATTTTTCGCCCAGCTCAAGGACTTCCCTTATTTCAGGTTCCTCATATCCCTTTACTATTTCCTCGAAAGGAAGGACAAGCTTTTCTTCTATCATCTTCTGGAATAGATTTCTTGCCCGATTCTTAACGAACTCCAAAAAGTTCCTTTCCTTCAAACTCACATCCCTGTGCATCTCATTCGTATACATAAACCACTCTCGCATCGAAGCCAGCTCCACTTTCAGCCCATATCTTTCCAGCTCCTCTATGATGAAGTTGTTGGCAAATGGATTGTGTCTTACGTATATTTCTCCCACTACGGTAACTACGGGCCTGTCCTCTTTCTTTCTCCTTATCTTCTTAAAGGCGCCCGCAGCCTCCTTCATAACAGTAGCCACTCCTCTTCCCTCCCTTACAGCTCTGCAGACCTCATCCCGGTATTTTAAATACACCCTATCCGTCTCTCCTTTGTTTAGCTCGTCAGGTCTTATCAATCTCTGAACCTTACGCAGTATATCTATAGCCACGATGCCCTCCCAGGCTAATTTGGTAAACCTTACCCCCAGACCTCCGTAGCTGTTTTCGGAATCTAAGGAGACGACGGGGATGTCCTCATGACCAATTCTTCTTAAAATTTGTTTCTGGAAAGCACAATACTGGCCAAATCTGCAGGGCCCCTGTGCTGTTCCCATAAAAAAGGCGCATCTTTTAGGATCAAAGTGGTCGTTATTTATCACCTTAAGGATATCCCCTGTGGTCAGGATACAGGGATAACATTCTCTTCCCGTGGTATATTTTCGCGCCTCTCGCACGCTTCTTTCATCACTCACCTCCATAACCTCGGCTCTTTTTCCCAAAGCTTCAAGTGCTGCCTTCAGGGCATAGGAGTGATCGTCCATATAGGGAATGTAAATTGTTCTCTCATCCTCGGGCAGGTTCGCCCTGGACAGGACAGATCGGGCCATTGGGGGTCTTCTTGTCAGAGCCTCCCTGTTCTTAACGCTGTCCAAAAAAGCCTCTAAGCGGGTGATGACCCCTGCCTCAGCGCTATGTTCGTCAATTTGTAGTTCAAGGTAAGGCCTGTCCATCTCCTCATTGAAGTACTTGCTGATAAAAGAATCCGGCCCACAGGCGAAGTTGGTAAGGTAGATGGGATAAAGGTTTTTTGTCTGTCTTATCCTTCGGGCAGCAGCTAAGATCTTCTGTCCTTGATACCAGTACAGATTAGGATAGTCATCGGAGATCAAGGAGAAGTCCAGATCCAGAAAGTCTAAAGGTATTGGCAGCATTCCTAACTCCCTCATCTTCCTGGCCAGATCAAGGTTAAGTCCCGGATCACATCCATTATAAGGCCGGGATACTATCACAAAACCCCTCTTTCCGTTTAACTTTTCCAAGACCTCCTTACCTTTCTGTTTTAACTTCTCATAAAACCGATATTGCGCCTTTTTCGCTTCCTCAGCAGCTTTTTTGACCTTAAGTGGGTCCTCTCCTAATTCTTTGCCTATCTGAATTAAGGCCTTCTTCAATCCTTCCCTTAAGGATAGCTTTGGCTCAAGTATCTTTGTATGGGGATATTTTTTTCTATCTATGCTTGAGTTGACAAAATAAGGTAGGGCCTGAGACCAGGCACAGTTATAGGTTCTTCTCAAGATTTCTTCCTTCTTCTCGAAGTCGATCAGGCTGGGCAGGAATATATAATCCACCTTCTTCTCAAGCAGGTTCAGGACATGACCGTGGGCAACCTTCATGGGGAAACACAGCTCAGCGGTTACGGCTTCCACCCCTTGATGAATGATGGTATCGTTGGTTCTATCTGAAAGTACCACCTCATAGCCAAGTTCGGAGAAAAAGGCATTCCATAAGGGAAAAAGCTCAAAGTTGTAAAGGGCACGAGGTATGCCAATTTTCTTTCCATTTGATTTTTCCCCTTTTCTTGTTCCGGAAAAAAGAAGCCTTTCCCTCTCCTTGAAAAAGTCGGGAAGTCCCTCTATCCTCTTCCTTCCTTCCTTGCCGCTGTACCTTTCGCATCTGTCTCCGTAGGTCAGAGGCTTTTCCTCCCCTTCGATCCATACCTGATTGACCTTGCAATGGTTTGAACAACCATTGCACACAAAGGAGGTCATTCGATAGTTTACCTCACTTAAGCCAAATCCCTTAAACTTGCTCTCGCCAACCGTCTCCTCCATAGCTACGATAGCTGCTCCAATTGCCCCCAGGACCTCGTTATGGGGAGGAACGATTACCTTCCTTCCCAAGATCTTTTCAAAGGCAGCTACCACCGCCCTATTGCAGGCTGTGCCTCCCTGGAAAAATATGTTATCGCCGATTTTCCTATTTTCCACCACCTTGTTCAGGTAGTTATAGGCCACCGAATAAGCCAGACCGGCCACAAGATCAGGAACCGGGACTCCCCTCTGTAGATGCTCGACCAACGCCGATTCCATGAAAACAGTACATCTGTCTCCCAGGTCGGCTGGGCTGTCGCTGGAGAAGGCTATCTCCTCGAACTGCTTTTTGATGTTTATCCCCAAGCTTTCTGCCTGTTCCTCTAAGAAAGAGCCTGTGCCGGCAGCGCAGACCTTGTTCATGGTAAAGTCAACTATCGCCCCGTCCTTCAAGCTAATAAACTTGGAGTCCTGACCTCCAATCTCAAAGATGGTATCCACGTTCGGGTCTATATTTAAGGCTCCCTTAGCCTGAGCGGTGATCTCGTTTTTAATCACATCCGCTCCTATGAAAGCCCCTATCATATATCTTCCCGATCCGGTGGTTGCTGCTCCTCGGATCCTGACCTTCCCCTCTACTTTTCTCCTCACCTCTCTCAGTCCGTCCTGAACAGCCTTAATGGGTTTGCCCGCCGTGGGAAGGTAGCTTTTGGCGATGAGTCGCTTACGGCTATCTATCACTGCCACATTGGTACTCACCGAGCCTATATCTATGCCCAGGTAAGCATCTATCAACTTACCATCCGCAGGAAACTTGTATTCCTCTTCCTCACGAGGAGGCTTTTCATCCTCGTAATCTAAGGAGAGTTTCGGAAGACTTGCTCGGCTGCGTCTCACGGAAAAACTCTTGTTTAAGTTAGTCAGATCGAACCTTTCGACCTTCTTTTCCTCCAGTAAGGATAGAGCCGCGCCCAGAGCTCCTAAGGAGTAAAAATGTTCGGGAACGATTATGTTTTCCTTTCTCAAGACCTTCTTAAAGGCCACAAGCATGGCCTTATTTGCCGCAACTCCTCCTTGAAAGGATATGGGCTCGACAAAATCCTTGCCACGGGCGATGTTGCTCTTGTAACTTCTTGCCAGCGCCTCACACAATCCCATAGTTATATCCCTCATGGGAGTGGCTTTTTGTTGCAGGTGAATCATATCGCTCTTAGCAAATACAGCACATCTTCCGGCAATACGAGCAGGATTGGTGGACTTCAAGGCCTCCTCAGCAAACTCTCCTTCTATGTCCAACTCCAATCTCTTCGCCTGCTGATCCAGGAAGGAACCGGTGCCCGAAGCACAACTTGAGTTCATGCCAAAGTCTATTACCTCCCCCTTCTCGTTAAGAGCGATGAACTTGGCGTCGCATCCTCCAATATCTATTACCGTCCTCACCTCAGGATGAAGATGATGAATCCCCTTAGCGTGAGCTATCACCTCTTCAAAATAAGGCACCTTCCACTCCCTGCTGAGATGCTCTCCATTGGATCCGGTAACGGCTACGTATCCGAGAGGATATTTTTCAACTATTCTCCTTAGCACTTGGCGTGCTTTTTCCAAGGGCTGGCCATTGTGTCGGGTATACTTTTCCTCGTAAACGAGCCTTCCCTCCCCATCTATAACTACAGCGTTCACGCTTATTGACCCAAGATCCAAACCCGCTATAAAGCTACTATCTTTCATTTTTTCTCCTCTAAAACTTGCCGAATAAGTCTTATCTACCAGACAAGAACTCTTTCATTGTAGTCAAGATTTTATCACAAGGGGATGAGGTGTCAAGCTCAGGAAACCGAAGCACATCCTCCCTCTTGCTTTCTTGAAGCATACGAATTTTATAGTTCGTTTTCTTGACAAAATTATTTTTGAGTGTATTATGGGGAACGGTGGCATAAAGTGGGGAAAAGTGGAGAAAAACACAAGAGGAAAAGATGTTCACCGGCGAATACCATCATTCTCTGGACGAAAAGAATAGATTAACCATTCCCTCAAGACTGCGTCAACAGGCGGATAGCGAGGATCAATTTGTCATCACCCCTGGTCTTGATAAAGCCCTGTTCCTTTATCCCCTTTCGGAATGGAAAAGATTGGGAAAGAGACTGAGAAGTCTTTCTACCCTTCACTCCGATGCTCGAGCCTTCCTCAGGCTTTTTTTCTCCGGAGCTCATCCGGTTCAACCGGATGCTCAAGGTAGGATTACCCTGCCCCAAACCTTGAAGGAGATGGCCGAGATTAAGGACAAAATAGTCATAATTGGTGCATTTAATAAAATAGAGATCTGGAGCGAAGAAAGGTGGAATGAGTATTATCAGGAAAAAAGAGCTATTTTCGAGGAGTTGGCAGAAAGGATTATGGATGTGGAGATATGAAAGTTTCTCTTCATCAACCGGCAATGGTCAAGGAGGTTCTATATTACCTTGCTCCTCAAGCAGGAGGCCTTTATGTAGATTGCACGATAGGATCTGGTGGTCACAGCAGGGCTATCCTGGAGAAGACGGATGGAAAGGCCAAAATTCTGGGAATAGACCGGGATGAGGAAGCTTTAAGGATAGCTGAGGAGCAGCTGAGGGAATACGAAAAGCAGATCATCCTGGTAAAGGGAAACTTCAAGGATCTTCATGAGATCTTAAAAGGTGAGAAGATAAAAAAGGTAAACGGTATCTTATATGATCTGGGTGTCTCTTCCATGCAACTGGATAGCCGGCAGCGAGGATTTAGCTTCCGCTGGAACAGTCCTCTTGACATGCGCATGGACAAACAGCAGGAACTGACTGCATCACACCTGGTAAACGAACTTTCGGAAAAAAAGTTAGAGGAGATCTTTTTCAAGTTAGGGGAGGAGAGATGGGCCAGGAGGGTGGCAAAGTTTATAGTTAAAGAAAGAAAAAAGCGTCCTCTCAGGACAACGGAGGAGTTGGTAGAGACGATAAGAAAAGCTATTCCTGCGGAGGTCCGGCGAAAAAGGAAGATCCACTTCGCCACCAAGATATTTCAGGCCCTTCGCATCAAGGTTAACGAGGAGCTGGAAAATTTAAAAATTAGTCTGAACAGCTGCTTTGACCTTCTACAGAAAGGAGGAAGGGTCTGCATAATCAGCTATCATTCCTTAGAGGACCGTATAGTAAAGAATGAGTTTAGAAAGAGAAGAGAAAAGGAGATAAAGATCCTGACAAAAAAGGTGGTCAGGCCCTCATTTGAGGAAATAAGGTCAAATCCCCGCGTTCGTTCAGCCAAGCTGAGGGCAGCGGAAAAGTGTAAATGAAGTGGTTTTTATTGATCCTCATCTTCGTCTTCGCGGTGGTGGGAACAGAGATATACCAAAATGTGGAGTTGGTAAGGGATAGTTACAACATACAAAAGCTTAAAAGGAGAATAGAGAAGTTAAAGAAGGAAAATGAACTCCTCAGGGTGAAGATCTCAAATTCTTTATCTTTGAAAAATCTGGGTAGGTACGCTCGGGAAGAACTCAAGCTGTCCAATCCTCGCGAAGTAAGAATACTGAAGACCTTTCGGGAAGAAAAAGTCAAATCTTCTCGACAGAACCAGAGAAAATGGAGCCTTCTTGGAGGGTGGCCTGGACAAAAACTTAAATTTCTATTCGATGGCATTGAAAATTTAAAAGTTTTTATGATTGAAAGGCTTAAGAGGTTAATAAAAAGGAGGGCTTATCTTGGCCGGAAAAGAAATGAGGATTCGTGCTCGAACCCCTCTTATCCTAATTTTGCTTCTGTTTGTCCTCATAGAAGTTCGTCTTTTTGACCTACAGATCGTTCATCATCAGGAATTTGCTGAGCAGGCGAGAAAGGAACAGATAAAGGTAATCCAGACCTTACCGGAAAGGGGAACAATCTATGATCGCAACTTAGAGAAGCTGGCCGTCAACATTCCCTCCTATTCTCTTTACGCTCGTCCTGAAAGAATCTCAGATCCGCAAAAAGTAGCTCAGGAGCTCTCAGCTATATTAGATATGAAGAATTCAGAGCTGCTAAGAAAACTGCAAAGAGAAAAGGTCTTTGTCTGGCTCAAGAGAAAACTCTCTCCTGCTCAAAGAAAAAAAATCGAAAGCCTTCGTATCTCAGGAATAGGATTTATAGAGGAAAGCAAAAGGTTCTATCCTCAAAGGAAGCTTGCTTCTCATATCCTGGGTTTTGTGGGAATAGACAATCAGGGATTAGCCGGGGTGGAGTTTTCCTACAACAGAGAACTTGAGGGAAAAAGAGGGCGTTTCTGGGTAAAGAAAGATGCGCTGGGTTATGAAATTCCATTCACCAGAAGAATAATTCAGCCTTTAATACCTGGCAGCGATCTGGTTCTAACCATAGATGCCATTATCCAATCCATCGTGGAAGAGGAAATATCCACCGCCCTTTCTCAAACAAAGGCTAAGTCCGTGGAGGCCCTCTTTATGGATCCTCGAACAGGAGAGATTTTAGCTCTTGCAAACAAACCGGATTACGATCCAAACTATTATCTTAAGTATCCTCCCTCGGCGAGGAAAAACAGAATAATTCAATCCATCTATGAGCCTGGCTCTACCTTCAAGCCAATCACAGCCAGTGCTCTTTTGGAAAAGGGGTTAATTGACCCGAAGGACAGAATCTACTGCGATGGCTACATTCAGATAGCTGATCACATCATCCATGACTGGAAGGAGTTCAACCAGGAGATGAGCTTTGCTGAGATCATACAGAACTCCTCGGATGTGGGAATGATTAAAGCAGCCAGGAGAATGAAGGAAAGGGAATTTTATCACTACATTCGCCTCTTTGGCTTCGGAAATAAAACGGGGATAGATCTGCCAGGAGAGGAAAGGGGAATTGTAAGGCCATCCTCTTCCTGGTTTGGCAGCGACTTTGCCTCTATCTCCATTGGTCAGGGTATAGCCGTCACTCCCCTCCAAATGGTTACCGCTCTGTGTGCCCTTATAAATGGAGGGAGTCTTCTTAGGCCCTACGTGGTTAAATATATACGTAGCCCAGAAGGACAGATAATCAAGGAGAACAAACCGCAGGTGATAAGAAAGGTGATCTCTGCCTCTACTTCCCACAAGATAAGAAAGATGCTGGAGAAAGTGGTAGAGGAGGGAACAGGAACAAAGGCAAAGGTAGAAGGATACTCCATTGGAGGAAAGACGGGCACAGCCCAGATTCCTGCGCCTGATGGAAGTGGATATCTTGAGGATGAACATATTGCCTCCTTTATGGGTTTCGCTCCCGTAGGCTCGCCGCAAATTGCTGGAATAGTAATAATCAAAGAGCCTACGGGAGTCTACTGGGGAGGAGAAATAGCTGCACCTGTTTTTGGGAGGATAATAAAGAGGGTCATGGCCTATCTGAACGTCTCGCCCGAAAAGGAGTGGAGTATAGCAAAGACAAAGATAAACTGTCCTCCATCCCCAAGTGAATCTAAACAAATAGATTTAGGAGGAAGTTCGATAAATTGAAGCTGAGCAGACTCCTCGCTGAGCTCAAGGTGAAGAGATTAAAAGGCAACCTCGACGTGGAGATAAAGGGAGTTGTCTGCGATTCTCGAAAGGTGAAGGAGGGCTACCTTTTTGTGGCCGTCAGGGGTTTCAGAGAAGACGGCCACCGATTTATCCCCGAGGCGATAAGGAGAGGAGCAAAGGCCATCGTCGTGGAAAGAGAAAATCTGCCATCGATATCTGGAAAGGTGGCAGTAGTTGAAGTTCCCTCCTCACGTTCAGCCTTAGCTTGTCTTAGCAGCTGTTTTTATGGATTTCCTTCTCAAAAGCTGAGGGTGATTGGGGTGACAGGGACTAACGGGAAGACCACCACTGTCTATATGCTCGAGTCCATCCTTAAAAAAGCCGGCTTTCGAGTGGGCAAGATATCTACCATCGATTACGACCTGGGAGAGGGAACTAATCCTTCCGCAATCACCACCCCCGAATCACAGGAGCTGCAGATGATGCTGAAGAGGATGGTGGATAAAAACATAGATTATGCGGTGATGGAGGTTTCCTCTCATTCCTTAGTCCTTCGGCGGGTGGAAAAGGTGGAATTTGACTGGGCTGTATTTACTAACCTTTCTCCAGAACATCTTGATTTTCATCGCAGCCTGGATGAATATCTCAAAGCTAAGTCCCTGCTTTTTGAAGGGCTGGGTAAAGGGGCTAAAAAGAAAGGTCTTAAAGCCGCCTCAATCAACATAGATGATGCAGCAGGGGATTATATAATGCGTCACACCCATGTCAAGGTCATCACTTACGGGATTAACAAAAAGGCAACGGTGGAAGGCAAGGTGCTGAAAACAGGCCCGGATGGAACCTCCTTTATCTTAAGAAGTTCAGGGAGGGAGCAAAGGATAAACCTTTTCCTTCCGGGCACTCACAACGTCTACAACGCCTTGGCCGCTGCATCGGTGATGCTCGAAGAGGGAATAGATCTTGCCTCAGTCAAGAAGGGACTTGAGGAGGTAAGAAAGGTCCCGGGTCGACTTGAACCCGTCAAAAATGAACGTGGACTCAAAATATTTGTGGACTATGCACACACCCCGGATGGACTGAGAAACATTCTTCAAACACTCAAAAGGTTCACCAAGGGGAACCTTTTGGTGGTATTTGGCTGTGGAGGAGACAGGGACATCACAAAACGGCCCTTGATGGGAAAGATAGCCTTAAAGCTGGCTAACTACTTTATCCTCACCTCAGACAATCCTCGCAGCGAAGACCCTGAAAAGATCATCTCTCAAATTGAAAAGGGAATAAGAGAGGAGGGAGGAAAAAGGGGGAAGAACTACCTTGTTGTGGTAGACCGAAAGGAGGCCATAAAAAAGGCTCTCGAGATGATGGAGAAAGAGGATGTTCTCGTGGTCGCGGGCAAGGGACATGAGAGGATGCAGATATTTAAGGACAGGGTAGAGGAGTTTAGCGACGTAGAGGTTATACGTGAGTTGCTCGGAGAAGATAATCTGATAAAATAAAAACAAATGCAGGAGAGATTCACCTTAGAGGAGATAATCAGAACTGTCCAGGGAAAGCTGATGAGCGGAGGAAAAGCTCATCTTTCCATCCCTCCTGAGAAGATTTGTACCGACACTCGTAAGTTGAAAGAAGGTGAGCTCTTCATAGCCCTGGTGGGCGAGCACTTTGACGGGCACAGTTTCGTAAAGGAGGCATGGAAAAAGGGAGCTTGTGGAGCCATTGTAGCAAAACCAGTCACACCTCCCTCTCCTTCCTTTCCCATCATAAAGGTGGAAAACACCCTCTATGCTTTGCAGGAGCTGGCCAAATTTCACCGCCGGCGGCTGCCCTCATCCATCATCGTGGGAATAACAGGAAGCAATGGCAAGACCACGGTGAAGGAGATGAGCTTTGAAATTCTTTCTCGAAAATATCATGTCTTGAAATCAGAGGGAAACTTTAACAACCAGATCGGGGTCCCCCTCAGCCTGCTCAAACTCTGCCCTCATCATCAGATAGCAGTCTTAGAGATGGGGATGAACTTATCAGGAGAAATTGCACGTCTGGCGGAGATAATTCAGCCAGATGTGGGGTTGATCACCAACATCCATCGCTCACATATAGGTCCGCTGGGAAGCATAGAGGCGATTAAGGAGGCAAAGGCAGAGTTTATTCCTTATCTTAACGAACGAGAGAATAGCTGTTTAGTGCTAAATGGTGATGACCACAAAGTAAGGGATCTAAGAAAAAGAGCGAGCTGTCGAGTGATTACCTTTGGGGTTAGAAGTGATTGCGATGTTAAAGCTGAGGACGTTCAAGACCATGGAGAGCGAATGAGTTTTACCCTGAGCTATGAAAAGGAAAAGATATCTGTTGAACTTCCCATACCTGGACGTCACAACATTTATAATGCCCTGGCATCTTCGGCAGTGGCTATCATTTTAAAAGTACCACTCGAGCTCATCGCACAAGCACTGTCGGGCTTTAGGCTTCCTCCCTCTCGCTGTCAGATAATCAAGCTGGGAAAATATAAACTGATCAACGACTCCTATAACGCTAACCCTGAGTCGATGAAGGAGGCATTAAATCTTTTAAGTAAGCTGGGAGGAAGACGAAAGATAGCCATCCTCGGGGATATGCTGGAGTTAGGAAAGCAAGCAAGGGCAGCCCATAGGGAAGTAGGAGAAAAGGCGGGGAAGATAGGAATTGATGCCTTATATGTCCTTGGGGAATTCTCAAGGGAGGTAGAAGAGGGAGCTAAGGAGATGGGAATGAAGGAGGTCTTTTCCTTTAACGATAAGGATGAGCTTGTAGATGAGTTGATATCTTACCTTAAGGAAGGGGATTGCCTTCTCGTCAAGGGGTCAAGGAAGATGAAGATGGAGGAAATTGTGGAAAAATTGAAGGAGAGTCTATGCTCTGTTGGATAAGTCCTTCTTTCATCGTCCGCAGCGGGGGAGCAATTTTACTTTCCTTTATCTTAAGTGTGTGGCTGGGAAAAATTTTCATAAAAAGGTTTAAGGAAAAGGGAGTTGTCGATTACTTTCGCACCGACAGCCCTTCCGCACATCGTTCCAAAAAGGGCATTCCCACGGGAGGAGGTATATTCATCATCCTCTCCTTAACCCTCAGTTTCATCATCTTCGCAAACCCAAAAAATGAGCTCATCATCTTAGCCCTTCTGGTAACTTTCTGCTTAGGAGCTGTCGGGTTCTGGGATGACTGGATGAAGATATCAAGGAAGAGCTCACAGGGCCTGAAGGCCAAACACAAGTTAGCCATCCAGCTAAGCCTCGCTGCACTAATTTCCCTTTACCTTTTCCTTTGTCCCGAATTCGATACCCGGCTTGAGATACCCTTCGCTAAGATCGATCTGGATATAGGATGGATGTATATTCCCTTGATCATGCTCGTGATCACAGGAACCTGTAATGCGGTCAATCTCACCGATGGGCTGGATGGATTGGCAGCAGGTTGTCTTATCCTTGCCGGCTCCGTTTACGCCATCTTATCTTACCTTGCCGGAGATGCTAACCTTTCCCGTCACTTTGGCATCGCCTACATTCCCGAAGCAAGGGAACTGGCCATCTTCTGGGCAGCGACCATTGGAGCAACTCTGGGATTTTTATGGTACAACTGTCATCCAGCCAGAATCTTTATGGGAGATACAGGGGCCCAGGCTTTGGGGGGATTCCTGGGAATTAGTGCTGTCCTCATAAAAAAGGAGATCTTGTTAATCCTCGTCGGAGGAGTGTTCGTAGTCGAGGCACTCTCGGTGATCCTTCAGGTTGCCTCCTTTAAGCTGAGGAAAAAGAGAGTCCTGAGAATGAGCCCCCTTCATCACCATTACGAGTTAGAGGGGATGGAGGAACCAAGGATCGTAACCCGCTTCTGGATCTTAGCCGCTCTTTTGGCCCTGGCAGGCTTAAGTAGCCTGGCCTGGTGATGTGAGTGAAGAGAGCAGGGGAAAGGGTGAAGTGTAAAGAGTGAAGGGTAAAGAGTGGGGACGGATACAATTTTTGGCTCTACTTGTGATAGTTTGGGTGCAGATCCCAAAATAATTATAGATTATCGAGTTCAGGTTTAAGAAATGCAGCTGAAGGGGAAAAAGGTGTTGGTTCTGGGAATGGGAGCAAGTGGAATGGCCGCATCTCGTCTTTTGAAGAGAAAGGGAGCGAGGGTGACCATAGCAGAGAAGCAAGATAGCGAGAAGATGCAGCAGAGAAAAAAAGAGCTCACCAGAGAGGGAATGAAGGTCATCCTTGGACCTCATTCGATGGAACTACTTCGAGGACAAGAACTCATCATCGTCTCTCCCGGAATTCGCCTGGATATTCCCTTACTTTTGGAGGCACGCCAAAGGAATATCCCCATAATGGGGGAACTGGAGCTTGCCTTTCGCCTCTTAAGGGGATGTTCTCTCGTCGCCATAACTGGGACGAACGGCAAGACCACCACCACCGTTCTCACTGGCAAGATCCTGAGAAAAGCGGGAAGGGATGTTGAGCTGGCCGGCAACATAGGTTTTCCCCTCTCAGAGGTGGTGGGGAAAGAACCCCGGATAATAGTGACCGAGGTAAGCAGTTTTCAACTGGAGACCGCTTGCAAATTCTCACCCTCCATATCCTGCATCCTGAACATCACTCCTGATCACCTGGACAGACACTCAAATTTTGAGGAATATGTTAAGATAAAGGAAAAGATCTTTCTCCATCAAAAGGAGGGAGATTTTGCTGTTCTGAACAAGGATGATCCTGTAGTTTTCCCCTTAGCCAGAAAGACAAAGGCGAAAGTAATCTTTTTCAGCCAGAAAGAAAGTTTAAAGGAAGGAATTTTCCTCAAAGGAGAAATGATTACGAGAAGACTTGGAAGAGAAGAGGAACTCATCCCCCTGGGGAAGATAAAGCTTTCCGGCTCTCATAACTTAGAGAACATCCTGGCCTCCATAGCCATCTCCTCCCTCTACGGGGTGGAAAAAGAGGTTATAAGAGAGGTACTCGTGGAATTCGAAGGACTTCCTCATCGGACCGAATATGTAGATGAAATTGAAGGGGTCAGGTTCATAAACGACTCCAAAGCCACAAACGTGGATGCGGTTAGAAGGTGCATAGATTCCATCAAGCTCCCCATAATCCTAATTATGGGGGGAAAAGATAAGGGAGCCGACTTTTCTTCCCTGAAGGAGAAGATAGCCAGAAGGGTAAAGCTGGCGATTCTGATGGGTGAGGCAAAAGAAAAGATCAAGACCCAGATCCAACAGGCATGTCCTGTGCTGAAGGTGGAGGGAATGAAAGAAGCGGTGAGGATAGCTTTTGAAAAAGCCCGCAGAGGAGATTGTGTCCTGCTTTCCCCGGGCTGTGCCAGCTTTGACCAATTCAGAAATTACAAGGAAAGAGGAAATAACTTCAAGAAAGAGGTGCAAAGGATAAGGGAGGAAATTGAAAAAAAATATAATCGAGAAAGGAGTCTTTGATTATCCTCTTCTTCTCATCGTCTTTCTGCTTGTGGGCATAGGACTGATAGCCATCCTCAGTGCCAGTGCTCCTTATGCATACCTTCGCTACGGAGACCATTATTATTTTCTCAAAAATCAACTAAAGTGGCTAATGATTGGCCTTGCCCTTATGTGGCTTGCCTCGAGGTTCAACTATCAAAAATACCAACTCCTCTCTATACCCATTCTCTTTCTCACTCTCGCCTTACTCGTTCTGGTTCTTATACCCGGCGTAGGAAAAGAGATAAGAGGAGTACATCGGTGGATTATCCTGAAAGGATTTACTCTTCAGCCAAGTGAGATAGCTAAAATAGGGATAGTCATCTATCTTTCCTCCTCCTTGGTTCGAAAAAGGGAGAAAATAAGGAGTTTTTTCAATGGATTTTTACCCTATTTCATCATCATCGGAGTTATCTTTCTCCTGATAGCAGTTGAGCCAGACCTCGGCACAGCCACAATCATAGCTTTGGTCGCCTTTATCCTCCTTTATGCGGGAGGGGTGAAGGTATCTCATCTATTCTATGCTCTGGTATTATCCTTGATTCCTCTGTATTTTTTTGTCTTCGAGGTGGGTTACCGAAAAGCTCGCATCATAGGCTTTCTTTATCCTGAGAAACATTCCCAGGGAATAGCCTTTCAACCCCTACACTTAAAAATTTCCCTTGGCTCGGGTGGACTCTGGGGACTGGGTCCAGGCCAGGGAAAGGAAAAGCTCTTTTACCTGCCCACCCCTCACACGGATTCCATTTTCGCCGTAATAGGCGAGGAATTTGGCTTCATAGGAACCAGCGTGGTGGTAATCTTGTTTTTCCTTTTGGCTCTGTGGGGATTTAAGGTCTTCAAAAGGGCTCCTGACGAACCGGGCAAACTCTTAGCCCTGGGAATGACATGTATGATTTGTGTCCAAGCCTTCATAAATATGGGGGTGGCTACGGTGCTTCTACCCACTACTGGAACCACCCTTCCTTTTATCAGCTACGGAGGCTCATCTTTGGTGATCAACCTTATAGCCATAGGAATTCTCTTGAGTATATCGAGAAAGGGGAAGGATAAAGATGTTAGAGGTGGAGATAAAGGCAAGGGTAAGGATAGAGGAGATAGAACATAAATTAATCCGGTTGGGAGCAAAACTATTGGATGAGGAAGAGCAGAAGGATATCTATTTTTCTCATCCCTGCCGCGATTTCAAAAAGAAAGATGAGGCCTTAAGGGTGCGAAGGGTAAAGGAAGGATATTTTTTAACTTACAAGGGACCAAAGCTGGACCAGGAGACTAAGACTCGAGAAGAAATACAGATAAAGGTAACTGAGAAGATATTTGACCTCTTGGAAAGGTTGAGTTTTTCCAAGGTAGAGGAGGTTGACAAGACGAGAAGAGTTTATCGATGGGAGGATTTGGAGATCTGCCTGGACAGGGTAAAGGATCTGGGGGAATTTCTGGAAATAGAGGGAAAAATGTGGCAGGACAGGGGAAAGATATTCGAGCTTTTGAAAAAGTTGGGTATACCCAAAAAAGAGCTCATCAGAAAGTCCTATCTGGAGATGCTGGAGGATAAAATAAAATCCATCCCTAAGGATCCTACTAAACCACCAACTTAGAGATAATTAGATATATGAATATCGTAAATCCTGCCGCTACGGGAAGGGTCAACAACCAGGAGACGATGATGTTCCTGATGACCTTAAAGTTGATAGCGCTTATTCCCTTTGCCATTCCTATTCCTATCACCGTTCCCACCGAGACGTGTGTGGTGGAGACGGGTATACCAATTCGGGAACAGAGAAGCACTACTGTAGCTGCGGAAAATTCCGCCGCAAACCCTCGCGTTGGAGTAACTTGAGTGATCTTCCTTCCAATGGTCTCTATAACCCGCCAGCCCCAGGTGGAGATACCCACCGCCAGGCCAATTCCACCCATCGCAAGAACCCACATGGGAACGGGAACCTGCATAGTTACCTTCTGTGTCTCCATTATAGCTATTATGGCTGCAACCGGCCCTACAGCATTAGCCACATCATTAGAGCCCAAAGCAAAGGCCTCATAGGAAGCACTTAAAACCTGCAGGGGTTTGGAGAGGTTTTCAACCTCTTCATATTCATTATCTTCATCCACAGAATATTTTTTCAGGAAAATGTGGCTTATCAACGCACCCACCAGGGCTACGCCCACCGACATTCCCAGAACCGAAGGAAAGGGAAGAGAGCCTGAGAAATGCTTCAGTCCTCCGTAAATAAAGGCAAGACTGAGCACAAATAGAACCATAGCCACGAAGAATGGGCCAATTTTCTTTGCCGAATTGAAGGGTCTGGGAGAATTTAAGATCTTATCCCTGATCAACCTAAACAAAAGGTAAGCTACGGGAATGCCAGCTACGGGGGAAATGATCCAGCTGGAGATGATGATCGATACTGCCTTCCAGTTTACACCCTTTATACCTGCTCCTATCAAACCGAAGCCGATTAACGCTCCGACGACGGAATGAGTAGTAGAAACAGGTAGGCCCAGGTAAGTAGCTATGGTGATCCAGATTCCTGCCCCCAGGAGGACAGCGATCATACCGCTTAGCAGAAGATGGGGATTATGAGCAAAGTTAGCAGGGTTGATTATTCCCTTGCGAATCGTCTCCGTTACATAACCTCCCGCCAAAACCGCTCCCAGGAAGCTAAATAACGCAGCCACTATGACCGCCCTTCTTAAGGTAAGGGAGCCAGCACCTACCGAGGTTCCCATGGCGTTGGCTACATCGTTAGCTCCAATGTTAAAGGCCATATAGAGTCCAGCACCTATCGCCGCCAACAGCAGATAAGGCACAATCATTGACTTTCCTTCATCTTCTCAAGATCCAGCATCTCAGCGGGCAATTATACACCTTAGCCGATCTCCCGTATTCTGAGCATGGTCAGCTACAGATCCCACTTCTCCCATTATTCGCATCAATAAAAGTACCGAAGTGGGATCCATTTTATCTTCCAGAGAAAATAATTTCTTGGCAGCTTTTTGTTGAAGCAGGTCCGCCTCAAACTCCTTTTTATCCACATCTTTAATTAAACTGGAAATTTTCTCCTCCTCACTTCTCGAAAAAGAACTCTGGGACAAAACCTTTATCTCGGAAGTCACATTTTCCAGCGCTTTTACGGTCTCCCCTACCTTGTTGACCAGTTCCATAAGCTCCTCCTTCAAATCCTGAGGCACGGAAGTTTTTCTCATCTCGATTAGCCTCGCCACATCCTCTACAGAGTCAGCTATGGCATCTTCTTCTCTGAGAAATCGCAGAATATCTGAGCGGTCCACCGGCATAAAGACATGATGAGGCAGGTGTTCCCGAATCTCGTTCTTTATTATATCCGCCTCATGCTCTAATTTGGATATCCTCTCCACCCTTTCCTCGATCAAAGTCCTATCTCCCAAGATAAAGGCCTCTATTAAAGGCTTTAACATGTCTGTGCATTCCTTAACCTTCAACATATGCCTGTGTAAGGCCTCAAAGGGAGACTGCCAGAATAATCTGGCGATGATATTCTTCAATCTTCCTCACCTCCCTCAATTTATTCAGCATCCTCTATTTCTTCGAGGATTTTCTCGAGGACCTTTCCGGGATCTTCCGCCTCCAGCACAGGACGCCCTAAGACCAAAAAGTCAGCTCCTCTTTTTACTGCCTCGGCGGGAGTCATCACCCTGCGTTGATCGCCTTTTTTCATCCCTTTCGGCCTTATCCCGGGAACCACCAGGAGGATATTCCTTCCAAAGGCTCTTCGCAAGCTCTCAAGCTCCTGTGGAGAGCTAACTACTCCATCCAGACCTGCTCCTCTGGCCAATCTGGCAAGATGGAGGACCTCCTCCCTTAAACTCTTCTCAATCCCCAACTCCCTCCTTACCGCAGAAGAGTCTAAGGATGTGAGTATGGTCACTCCAATAGCTTTAATCTTCGAATTTTTCTCCTTAGCGGCCGAAGCTGCCCTTCTCATCATCTCTGAGCCTCCCAGGGTGTGCACCGTGAACATATCCACTCCCATCTCCCCCACGACCTGGGCTGCCTTCTCCACCACAGAGGGAATATCGTAAAACTTTGCATCGTAAAAGACCCTTGCTCCTTCCCTTTGAATGATCTCTATGATCTTCGGCCCGTATCTGGTAAAAACTCGAGGTCCTACCTTAAAAATTCCCACGAGCTCACTGAGCTGACGCACTAAGACCCTTATCTTTTCCACGGTATCCACGTCCAAAGCCAAGATTAACCTTTCCTTCGCTGGAATAATTTTCATCACCCTCCTGTTTCAGTTAAATTTCCTCCCAGAAAAATAGCTGTTCATAAGGCTTGCCTTTCTCCTCCTCTTCCAGGGCCGGATAAAATCTTCCATCTAAGGTGATGAAATTGCGAGCTCGGGAGATCACCACTCCGGTTGCCCTCAGCTCCTCCAACTTTTTAAACTTACCTTTCCTCCTACCTTCCACTATTCTGCGAGCAGAAAGTCTTCCGATACCCGGAACTCTTATGAGCTCCTCAAAGTCAGCCTTGTTTATCTCTATAGGAAACCTATCCGGATTTCTTAAGGCCCAGCCAAGCTTGGGGTCGTATTCCTGGGGAAGATTACCATCCTCATCAAAGGGAAGCTCCTGAGGAGTAAATCCGTATTTCCTCAACAGAAAAGCGGCCTGATAAAGTCTGAACGCACGAAGAGGCGGACAAGGGGGCACTCCTTCAAGAGGAGTTCCAATGATGGGCATGAAAGCACTATAATACACCCGATGC
>QMPZ01000004.1 GCA_003648815.1 Candidatus Aerophobota bacterium
GCCCAATATGAAACTTATAGCAACTCCTACTAAACCTATAGAAAGAGAAATACGAGAGGCATAAATAGTACGAGAAAAAAGGTCTCGACCTAATCTATCCGTTCCGAAAAGGAATGGTACTTTACTGTTTTTTGTTCCCCAAAAGTGTATATCTGTCTCAAATAGCCCCCAGAATTTATATTTTCGGCCATGAACAAAGAAGTAGACAGGGTGTATCTTACTCCTGTCCTCAATATATTTTAAACTCCAAGTTGCTGGATCTCGTTTTCTTTTTATCCCATAAACAAAAGGAGAAAGATGAAATCGACCTTTCTCATCAAAAAAATGAATCTTCTGGGGAGGACAATACCTGTAGGGTGTACGCTCGAGTATACCATATGGAGCGAAGAATTCAGCAAATAAAGCCATAAAGTAAAAAATAACCAACACAATCCCTCCACTCATGGCCAGCTCATGCTTTTTGAATTTCCTCCACATAAGCTGCCACTGGGAGGCTATATAATATCTTTCCTCTGAAGCCTCCTCCCTTCTTCTTGCTTCCTTCGTTCTTTTCTTTTGATCATAGCGACTTTTCATATTGAACACGTGGATCTAACCACATTAATAAAATATCAGAGATAAAGGTGCCTATCACAGTCAAAAGACACAGAAACATGATTGTGCTTCCTGCCAGATATGTATCCTGACTCATTAATGCTCCGTAAAGCATATTTCCCGTAGTAGGTAGGTCAAGAACTATGGATGTGATGGCTGCTCCTGAGACAATAGCGGGAAGATTCCAACCTATAGTACTAATTATAGGATTAATGGCCACTCTTACCGGATACTTAAATAAAAGAGTTCTCTCCCCCACTCCTTTGGCTCGAGCCGTGATAACATATTGCTTTCTTAGCTCGTCTAATAGACATCCTCTCATGATGCGGATAATTCCCGCTGTCCCAGCAGTACCGATAACAATTATGGGAACAGGAAGATGCTTTAGCATATCGATAAATTTGGCAAAGCTCCAGGGAACCATCTCATACTGGGGAGAAAAAAGACCACCTGGACTCCAGCCAAAGTATTTATAAAAACTAAACATCAATATTAAGGCAAGAAGAAAGTTGGGAGTAGCCAGACCGATAAAACCAATAAAGGTGAAAATATAATCACGAATAGAATATTGGTGAATAGCTGAATAAATCCCTATAGGTACACCTACGGCGTACACAAAAAATATACTAAAAAGGGATATCATTATTGTCAAAGGTAACCTTTCAGCTAACAAATCTCCTACTGGTCTGTTCCATTCAAAGGATCTCCCCAAATCTCCGTGTAACATGTTCCATGCCCACTTAAAGTATCGAAAATATATTGGTAAGTTCAGGCCATATTGTTTTTCTAACGCGATAATTTGCGCTTCATCAATTTCTCCTCCACTTGCTTTCAACTGCATTATATAAGAAGTTAAGAAATCGCCTGGAGGAAGCTCCACAATGATAAATGAGAGAATAGATACTGCTAACAAAACAATAAACATGTAAATGAGTCGCCGAATTATATAAGCCTGCATTTTCCCCTTTTTAAAATGAGGAGGCCGCCTATGCTTTGATTAGACGGCCTCCTTGATTAACTATTATATCTATTTTTCGAAGAACCACTGCTCCGGTAGATACGGATATTCATATAAAGTATCCCAAGTATAGATCCCCCCATCCATTGCAACATTCTGCAATTTGTTGTTTATGATCATAGGCTGTTTAATCTCAGCGACTGTTCCAATCTGATAAACTTGATCGATATACCAGCTATACAGCTTCTGTGCTAACTTAATATACTCCGAAGTCCCGGGAGCGAGAGTGAATAGCCTATCTAAACCTGAAAACCATTGCTTTACATCCTCTGGCGGTTCCTCGCCCGCTTCTCCGTTCGTAGTCCACCACTGGTACCATTTCCTACCAACTGATATCTCGGCATCAAAATTCAGCTGGTTACTCTTGGAAGCAAGTAGAGCACCTTCCAGCATATTATCTGCATGCCACACGCCCACATCATGTTCTGCAGCCTGAACGCGGGTATAGTAGTAAGAGCGCTCTTCCGGCTTAAGTTCTGTCCTGACTCCAACAGCTTCCCAATATTCTTTCACCAGCTCAAGCACTGGCGTCCTTGGCCCGCGTTCTTGATACTCAATAATGATAATCAATCTTTTTCCATCGGGTCCGAGACGATAGCCTTCCTCATCTCGCTTGCCCAATCCCATCTCATCGAGAAGTTTGTTGGCTCTATCCGGATCATATTGAGCCCAGGCCTTTCTCCATTCCTTTTTGTAGAAACTGCAAGAAGAATGGGGCGTATCTGCAGAAGGTATGCCCATTCCCGCAAAAACGATATCATTGATCTCCTCTCTATTAATAGCTAAAGACATCGCCCGCCGAAACCTAACGTCCTGAAAGATTTTACGCTTAACAGGGTCCTTATGATTCACATTAAATCCTAAATGAACTAATTGTCCTGGATACTCCACCACTATAATGCGATATCCACCTTTCTCTTGATTTTCCTTAAGAACAGGATAATCCTCTCCCGTTATTTCTCTCCAATTAACATCAAATTCTCCTGCTACCACTTTCATCTTCAAGGTTTCTGGATCACCAACCATTGACCTAATATAACTGTCGATATAAGGAAGTTGATTTCCAGCTGTGTCTATTACAGGATAATACGGATTACGTACGAAAAGCCTTTGAGCGGGTGTCAACTTTTCCAATTTCCAAGCTCCAACAACCGGAAGATCAGGATCGCTCTGGCGTGGACCATACTCACTGTGAAATCTAAAAGCTTCCCACCAGTGGTCGTAGCCTTCCTTCTTTGCAAGTTCATTTGCCTCAGGATTGTATTTTATATGCCATTTCTTCAAATAGTGTTTGGGCTCAAAGAATGAATGTTGCCGCCCCGGCCAAAAAGCCAACAGATAAGCTGCACTTGGATAGGGCTGAGCAAAATGAATACGAAGTGCATAATCGTTTATTCTCTCGAAGGTAGCTAACTTACCACCTATTATCCACTGCTGGGGCTTTGCAGGGGTAAGCTCATCATTCAGGATTACATCATTCCACCAGAAGAGTATATCATCGGCGGTAAAAGGAGAACCATCTGACCACCTCATACCCTTTCTTAAATAAAGGGTAAGAGTCTTATTATTATCGGTGAATTTGTAGCCCTTAGCTATATAAGGAAGTTCCTTAGTGGAGTTCTGATTTACCCTCAACATACCTGCCCACCGCGCGTCGGTAAAATCGGTCCACCCTGCTATACCTACTGAACCCACACGCAAAGTTCCTCCATATTGCCCGACCTTCTCCACAGGTTTGATCACTAAGGGTTCTTCGGAGATTCTTTCCTTCACTGGAGGAAGTTCACCTGCAGCTACTCTTACTTTAAGCATAGGGGCTTCGTGGAATTTTACTATCTTCTCTCCGGTAAGCTCCTGATATTGCTGTAAGGTGGCATATACATAGTCTTCCGTCCTGAAACTGGGCTTATCCTCTGAGAGTACTGGAATTACTCCCAGAAAACATACAAATACACTTATTAGAACTACTAATAATTTTTTCATTAGCTCCTCCTTCTTTTTACCGTCTTATTAAGGACATACTTCATTTTGTGGAAAATTTCAAAAGAGAAAAATAAATCTTTCACCCTTCTTTTCTGGAAAGCTCTCCTTACCCCTATCTTGTGACCTATTTACCTTTTTTTAACCCCACCACCTCCTTCCAGCTCCTATTTTTAGCCTATATTTTTAAAAACCTGATTCACTATAAGTACGTTTTTGCAAGTAAGCCTTAGTAAATGGGCCTGGACATCGCTGTCAGAAAGGCTCTTGCAAGTAGAGAGACTAAGGAAGTTGGACTGCCAACTTTATCAAGGGTTTGTCTGTTTTCCACCCATCGTCTTAGATGGCGTCTTTACCTCTTGACGGTCAGGAGTGAGAGCGATCTCCTGATTCCACGCATATCACATGAGGATTCTTCACACGTTACCGACTAACTCGAATATATACTATTTCACTTGCCTGTCAGGTGAAGCTAAATACAGAAGTTCTCATCACAGACACAGTTTATGGCTTACTTTCCCCAAAGAAGTTTTGCTGTCTCCTCGTATAGCTTTACGGGAACGGATTTTCTCTTTCCTACCGCCTCTTGCAGTGGCACAGAGACAATATCCGTTCCTCTTAGAGATGCCATTTGACCGAATTTTCCTTCTTTCACCATCTCTATCGCCTTTATGCCAAAGCGAGTGGCCAGGAACCTGTCAAAAGCAGAGGGTCTTCCTCCTCTTTGAAGATGTCCTAAGATCACTGACCTGGTCTCCATTCCGGTCCTTTCTGCAATTTCCTTTTCCAGCACTCTGGCAACCCCTCCTAAGTAGATATTGCCGAAGGCGTCAGTCTTTTCCTCTTTTACCACTTCTCGGGTGAGAAACTTGCTTCCTCTGGCCGCCTTCGCTCCCTCAGCTACGGCGACAATTGTGTAGCTCTTTCCTTTCTTTTTCCGATTAACTATGGTCTGACAGACTTCCTCTATGTCAAAGGGAGCTTCGGGAATTAATACGATATGAGCTCCTCCGCCAACTCCTGCTTGCAGAGCTATCCAGCCGGTATGACGACCCATTATCTCCACTACCAGAACCCGGTGATGTGACTTCGCCGTGGTGTGAAGTCTATCAATGGCCTCCATGGCAATGTTGACGGCGGTATCGAAGCCAAAGGTATAATCGGTGGCAGAAAGGTCATTGTCAATGGTCTTAGGCACGCCAATGGTCTTAATCCCCTCCTGATAAAGCTTGTTGGCCACCCCCAAGGTATCATCTCCTCCGATGGCGATCAAAACGTCTACGGATGCCTCTTTTAAGGTTTGCTTAATCCTCTCCAGACCCCTTTCTTCCTTAAAGGGATTGGTCCGAGAGGTGCCGAGGATAGTTCCTCCCTCCCTGGCTATATCCTCTACATCATCTTCGGTAAGCTCATCCCATCTGTTCTCCAGAACTCCTAACCAGCCATCCTTAAATCCTATTATCTCATAGCCTTCCTTCTTTCCCTGCACGACGATTCCCCTGATGACTGCGTTTAACCCAGGACAATCTCCTCCCCCGGTGAGAATGCCTATGCGCATCACATTACCTCCTCTCTTGATAGCTCGTTTAACTTTTTGGCTTGATTTTAATATACATTTCGAATTTGTCAAATTTCGTGATTTGACAAAAGCCAGCCTTTATCTATGATTCTTTATTAACACAGAGGTTCGGAGAGGAAATATGCACTGGGAAGGAGTAATCAGACACTATCGAGAATATTTACCTGTGACGGATAAAACTCCTGTGGTTACTCTGCTGGAAGGAAATACCCCTCTTATTCCGGCAAAGAACATCTCCCGGGAGTTGGGAGGAGGACTGGAAATTTACCTCAAATATGAGGGGTTAAATCCCACCGGTTCTTTCAAGGACAGGGGTATGACGGTAGCTGTATCCTGTGCCCTGGAAAGAGGAGCAAAGGCGATAATGTGTGCCTCTACAGGTAATACCTCTGCCTCAGCTGCTGCCTATGCTGCAGCGAGTGGACTGAACTGTATCGTCCTCATCCCTGAAGGAGCCATAGCCCTGGGAAAGCTCAGTCAGGCTCTTCTTCACCGGGCAAAGGTCATCGCCATAAAAGGAAACTTTGACGATGCCCTGAACTTAGTGCAGGAGATCACCTCCAAGTATCCCATCACCTTAGTGAACTCCCTTAACCCTCATCGTATTGAGGGGCAGAAGACGGCTGCCTTTGAAATATGCGATGTTTTGAGGGAAGCGCCCGATTATCAGGCTCTCCCGGTGGGAAACGCTGGTAACATCACCGCTTATTGGAAAGGTTACAGGGAATATCAGAAAAAGGGAAGGATAAACAATCTTCCTAAGATGCTGGGCTTTCAGGCTGCAGGTTCGGCACCCATCGTGGACGGTCATCCCATCAAAAACCCTCAAACCATTGCCACAGCGATAAGGATTGGCAATCCTGCCAGATGGCAGGAGGCCGCTGCTGCTGCTGAGGAATCAGGAGGCTTGATAGATAAGGTAACCGATGAGGAGATCCTGAAAGCGTACAAGATGCTTGCTGAACGTGAGGGAATATTTGTGGAACCAGCTTCAGCTGCCTCATTGGCTGGAGTGCTTAAACTATACCGGAAGGGCTACTTTAACTTGAAAAACTCGTCCGTCCAAAGGAAGATAAAGCTCGTCTGCATCCTCACCGGACACGGGCTAAAGGACCCGGACAGGGCAATAGGCGAGTCTCCTCGACCCTCAGTGGTTCCCCCAAGAGAGGATGCAGTCTTAGAGGCAGCTGATTATCGGTAAACGATACTTGAGGGGGAAATATGGACCTTTTACTTGCTCCTGAAAGATATGTTCAGAGAAAGGGACTGTTAAACGAGGCGGGAAGATTCATCTTCCCCTTCGGGAAAAAGCCCTTGGTCTTAGCGGACAGGCGCGTCTTTTCCATAATAGGAGAAAAAATAATCTGCTCCTTAAGGGAGGTTGGCCTGTCTCCCACGTTTGAAGAGTTCAGGGGAGAGTGCTCTCCTAAGGAAATAGAGAGAGTCGTCAAGGTAGCCCAGAGGGAAGAAATTGATGTAATCGTGGGATGCGGAGGAGGTAAGGCCCTGGACACCGCTAAGACGACCAGCTTTTACCTTCGTCTACCTGTCGTCACCGTTCCCACCAGCGCCGCTACCTGCGCCGCCTGGTCCTTTATCGCTCCCCTTTATACGGAAAGCGGAGCGTACATAAGGACTATGGACTTGAAGAAAAGTCCTGAGCTTGTGCTGGCGGACTCAGAGATCATTGCCCGAGCTCCGGTAAGACTTCTTTGTGCGGGGATGGCCGATACCCTGGCCAAGTGGTATGAGGGCAGGGTAGCCGCCAAAAGGATGAAAAAGGATCTCTGTGTAAAGTTAGCGCTGGATTTATCCAGAAGGGCTTATGAGATAATTAAGGAATCCGGGCCAAAGGCAAAAGAAGATGCGGAAAGGGGAAATTGCTCCGATGAGGTGGAGCTGATCATTCAAACCAATATCCTTCTGACCGGTCTTATCGCAGGCTTAGGCAGGAAAATTCGTTCCTTAGCCGCCCATGCCTTAAATTATGCGATGAGTTTTGTGGAGGGAACTCGCTCCATCCTACATGGAGAAAAAGTCGCCTTTGGAATAATAATGCAGTTAATCCTGGAAAATCGCGAAGATGAGGAGATAGAGGAGCTGCTAAACCTTTACTCTCTTCTGGATTTACCCTTAAGCCTGGAAGAGATAGGTTTAAAAAATGAGGAAAAGCTAAGGAAAACTGTTAAGACAATTTTTCGAGAAAAAAGCCACATTTACGATCTTCCCTTCCCTGTGAACGAGGAGATGGTTTACAGAGCCCTCTTGAGGGCGGATGAGTGGGGAAGAAAGGTAAAATCCCGAAAGGAAAACATTCCCTGTTTGACCAGGGAAAATTGCCAAAAAAGAAAGGAGGTCTTTTAAATAAATGAATCAACTAAGGGAGGCAAAAAAGGGCAACCTAACTCCCGAGATGATAAAAGTAGCTAAGGAGGAGGGATTAGACCCCGAGTTTATTGGCGAGAGAATGGCTAAGGGACAGATAATCATTCCTAAAAATATCCGGCACAACCTGCGTTCACCAAAGGCAATTGGAGCAGGGGTAAGGACCAAGATAAATACCAACCTCGGTACCTCTACCGACTATGTGGATCTTAACTACGAGCTGAAGAAGTTAAAAGTAGCCATAGAGGCTGGCACAGATACGGTTATGGATTTAAGCACTGGGGGAGACCTGGACAAGATTCGCCGCTCTATCCTGAAATCCTGTCCTCTTCCCGTGGGTACGGTCCCCATCTACCAGGCAGCCATAGAAAGCATTTCCGAAAAGAAGGCCTTAATAAGGATGACGAAGGATAAGATATTTGAGGTCATCCAAAGGCAAGGTGAGGATGGAGTTGACTTCATCACCGTTCACTGTGGACTCACCAGGATGTCCTTAGAACGTCTCAAAAAAGAAGGGAGGCTCACCGATATAGTCAGCCGGGGAGGAGCGTTTCTTACCACCTGGATGATAGCTAACGACGAGGAAAATCCCCTTTATGAGGAGTATGACAGGCTTCTGGAAATTGCTAAGAAATATGATCTTACTTTAAGCTTGGGAGATGGCCTTCGCCCCGGTTGTCTGGCTGATTCTACTGACAGAGCCCAGGTTCAGGAACTAATTCTTTTAGGTGAGTTAGCTAAAAGAGCTTATGAGGAAGATGTCCAGGTGATGATCGAAGGACCTGGCCATATTCCCCTCAGCGAGATAAGGACCAACGTGTTATTGGAGAAAAAATTATGTCATAACGCTCCCTTTTATGTCTTGGGTCCTGTGGTCACAGACATCGCTCCAGGTTACGACCACATCACCTCAGCTATTGGAGGAGCTTATGCGGCGAGCAGTGGAGCAGATTTTCTCTGTTACGTCACAGCTGCAGAACATCTCAGGCTTCCCACCGTGGAGGACGTCAGAGAAGGGGTAGTGGTCACCCGTATTGCCGCCCATATAGGAGACATCGCCAAGGGAATAAAGGGAGCCATGGATTGGGATATAAAGATGGCCAAGGCCCGCAAGAAAAGAGACTGGCAGCAGCAAATAAGGCTTGCCATTGACCCTAACCTTGCCAGAAAGATGAGAGAGGAAAGCAAACCTCACATCTCGGATGTGTGCACCATGTGTGGTGAATACTGTGCCTTAAAGCTTGTGGAAAAGGCGCTAAAACCAGAATAACAAAAAAGGAGGGGTCTTTTCCCCCTCCTTTTTTTATAACCTAACGAATCAATTTGAAAGGCTTTACTTTAGCCCCTCATAGTCCCGGTACCAGTCCTCACCGCACAAATCCAGTTCCATCTGAGCAAAGCTCTTGAATCTTTTGTGGTTGAAATAGGGAGTAGCATTCTTGGAAGCCTCATATAACCTGCGGAAGTTGTCAACTCCACTGGTCGAGAGCCACTCCTCCATCTTCTCCACATCTGGATAGTATTGAGCGGCGTCCTGCCATATCGCCCTTCCTCCCAAAAATCCAGAAGCACCGTTGTCGGTAGCCAGCTTGACGTTTACCAGAAATTCCTTGATCTTAACCCCGGCGCTCAAGATCACCCACGGCACCGAGGAAATCCTGGTTAGCTCCTTACAGTAACTTTCTACCTCGGATAGACTATAGGCAGGCTCCCGTTTTTTACCGTCAAATTCGCCATCGCAAAATTCCTTACAGTACTTCAGCTCCGCTGGAAATTCGATCTTTAAGATATCCACCTTATATTCGGGCTTGGAGAACTCCTCGGTGTAGTCCATCACTATCTCTGGTTTTCTCTTGGCAAAGACGAGATTGTCTTTGTCCTCATCTTCCTTAAACGGATAACTCACCAGCTCCAGAACGTAAGGTAGGTCATACTTCTCACAATCCTCGCCGACCTTTAAAATTATCTCCTTTTGATGCTGAACTATCTCGGGAGAGGCATCTCCCCGGTAATATACAAGTAGCTTAACCGCCGTGGCTCCTGCCCTCTTCGTCTTGCTTACATCCCATCCCGGTTGCAGGCGAGTCTTCCTCTCCTTTCCGCTTTTTCCTCCCAGCTCAGCTCCTGTCTGCTCGGTAGCCAGGAGCAGCCCCACATTCCTGGGGAAGTATTTCGCTGCATAGGTATATCCGTAAATGGGGTCTATTAACGTGGCGCTGGAATAGGGGGACAGAATCTTCACCACGGATTTTTTGAAGGTCGCCAGGTCCTCAAACCCTATCTCCTTGGGCTCCTTTCCCACTACCTTTGAGAGCATCCTCTGCAGGGAACCACGCTGGTCAATGGCCATCATCCTGAACTTCCCCTCTTCATCAGCTAACATCTTGATGCCGCGTAGCTTACCGCTTGATATTTTCACCTTTTCCATCTCTCCTTTACTCCTTTAATTAAGATTTATTTTTAAAGCCCCTGATCTTCACATCTTGCCAGGGGCTTTCCCTTTCATCTACAAGGTTCTTAACTTTTTCCTTATTATGTCAAAATGAAAAATTTTGTCAAACTACCTCGTCTTTATTCTTCTTCCTATGAAAACCACTATGCCCACTACCAAAGGAAAGATGGAGAAGGGATAAAGATATTTTGAGTTCTCCTTTCTCACCAGCCGTATCTGCCTTGTTCCACCTTCAAGAAATTTTCCTTTTTCAAGCTTCTTTTCCAGCTTAATCTCATATCTTCCCTTAGCAAGCTCAGGTGATAAATCCAGCTTGTATCCCTCAAAGGTAGGTCTTCTGTCGGGCATCTCCTCTTTCTTATACTCTATAATATTATATCCAAGTTCTGGACCAGGAATCTGCTTCACGTAATAGGGAAGATTCTCCACTTTCTTGATCAGCTTTCCCTCTTTCAAAAAGACAAGAAGGACGTCCTTGATGGGCTTTATATGAACCCACCTCCACCTTTCCTCTCTTCCAAAGTTCTGGGGATCCTCTAACTTGTTGTAGTAAAGTTCGTTATACTCATCTTGATGAAATGGACGAAAGTAAAGGGTATTCTTTCCTGCGGCGTAAATTATCCTCGCTGGATCGTCGCAGGACTCCCTCCGCGTCCATCTGTTGCCCGGGATTATCTCATATCCCACTCCCCCTCTTCTTCGGGAGGTGAAGACCACCAGCTTCTTCTCACTGTCCTGGACTATGGTCCCGTCCTCCGCCCTTATCCTTATCCGGTAAGTTCCCACCGGCAGATTGACGATGTAGTCCTTTCGAGGCTCGGTCACGTAAAATCCGGGAGGTTCAGGCTCCTTGGGCTCCTTGGGCATCATCTTCTCCACCTCTTCCGGGGAAAGTTTTTTTCCTGCCTCCCTTAGCTTTTTCGTCTCCTCTAAGAACTTATCCAGCTTCTTCTTGTATTCCGCCATCTTCTTGTAATAATCGCTTACGGCCTTGTAGAATTTCTCGACTGCTTTTTTGTATTCCTCGAACTTCTTTATCGCCTCCTCATCCGTGTAAAGGATGGATGTCTCCGACCAGTAGCCTTCCGGATAGTATAGACAATTGTCCCGCTTCTTCAAGGATTTGATGACCTTTCCCTCCTTCAGGACCTCTAAGGTTCCCTCCACCTCCTCATTCAGGGTCTGCCAGGCGGCCATATATCTGGCTGTGATGGGCCAAAAATATACCAGGGTCATATGCGCGGAGATGGCGTTATCTTTTTCGGCGATGAGGTAGATGGTATCCTCGCTCTGGGGAACAAATCCTCCTCCGTATCCCCTTCCGTTGAACACGTTCAGCCCATAGACTAACTGTTCCCTCATCTTCGGCGCTTGAGCCCAACCCGCGCTTGAAAGGAAAAACAACAGGCTAACAGGCAAAGCTAAGGATATGATTTTTCTCATCCCCTCACCCCTTTTCTTTCAAGGACAAGCGTGGAGAGAACAAGCAAGATAGCTGAGTAAATTACGCAGTAAATGATGTTCATCGTATACAGCCAGGGATTACCCAGGGATATGGCATCCATCCCCCTGCTCAGGTATGAGAATGGAGAGACCCATTCCACCCCCTTAGAGATTATCGAAAGTGTGTTCCCTAAGTAAATTAAGGCTGAAGGCATATTCTCCTCCGGCATGCCAAGGAGAATGGTATGTGAAAGCTGCACCGCTAAGAAGGCCAGAAATATTCCCACCAAATACAGGATGGAGCTCCTTACCCTATTGGTAAAGGAAGATATAAACAGACCAAAGGTGATTGCACAGGAGACCGAAAATATGGAAAGGAAGGCTGCCTGAACCAGGCCGTAGGAAAAACCAAGGTTGGTCAAAGCTGAAACTCCCCAAAAGTAAACGAAAAGAAACCCAACTACCACCAGATAAAGCAGCAGGTCTTTAAAATACTTGGCCAGCACGTAGGAAGGACAACTCACCGGGCCGTAAAAGAGAACCTCTAAGGTCCCCTGGTCCCTTTCTCGAGAAATGGAGATGGCCGAGAGGATGGCCAGGTAAAAGGAGATGACGATTACAGAGATGAAGAGGGGATAGTTTAAGGGATCGGAGGATATGGAGATGTTGTCTTCCCTGATGCTATCCAAATAGTTTTTGAGGATAAAGGAAGAGCTTAAAAATGAGATGAAGATGGCTATGTAGATTCCCGGTCCATATAAACTTGAAATCAGCTCTCTTTTCATCAACACCTTCACTGTATGGATACTCTTCATTTATTTCTCCTTGAATAACTTTACATCATCGCACACGTCTTTAAAATCTCCCTGAGGAGTGTGAAGGGTTACCTCTAAGATGCCATATTTTTCACCTCTTTTATCTACGTTTATCTTTTCCCAGGGGATTATACCTTTATTTTTGGCCAGGTAAGCTTTCGCGTCCCAGAAGAGCTTTATCGGTCCCTCGAATATCTTATCTCCCTTTATGTATTTTTCCTGCGTACCTATTCTCATAAAGAGCCTTCCCTCCAGGCTCATGGGAAGACAGGGATAGTTCACTATTCCCTCTCCCTTGCTGTTGACCAGCCTTATCTCCAGCTCGATGCCCTCGTCCTTTGGCTCCGTGAACACAATTATGCTCTTTAGATCCGGTATCTCCTTGCCCTTCATGAATATGTCCACTACATTCTTTCCCCTCTTTACATAAATGTCCTTAGCAAACTCATAATAATTAGGGGCACTGGCCTTGAGGGTATATGAGCCGGGCTTGATCCCGGTCAACCGATAGCTCTTGCTCATGTAATGGATGGTTGACTTGCCATCCAGGACAATCCTCACTCCTCTGACCGCATCCTTGCTTAGCTCATCCACCACCTTTCCACTAACCTCCCCATATTCACCTCTTTGCAAGCTCACAAATGCTCCAACACAGATCGCTATCACCACTCCTGCTATAACGTAAACGATGCCTTTTCTTCTCATCTATCATCCCTCAGCTGACGGAGCAAGAAGCGAGATGTTTTTCTGCGTAATGGTTATGAAGGCCTCCTCTAAGCTCATCTCCTTGACCTTTATCCCCAGGACAACTTCTCCTTTCTGAGAGATAAGCTGCGAGATCTCGGCACGGTGATCCTTGTCTGCCTTTACCTTTATGGTCAGCTTTTTCCCTTCTTTCGTTATGCCCTTAACGAAGTCGAGGGAGGAAAGGGCCTCGAGGGTCTCCTTTTTTGCCTCGGAGACCTCTACCTCTAACTCTTCGACATCGGTGAGCTTCCTCCTCAGGTTTTCCATCGTATCCTCAGCCAAAAGCCTTCCCTCATTTATGATGCCCACTCTTCCGCACAGTCTCTCCACCTCGGACAGAAGATGAGAGGAAATGAAGACCGTCCTTCCCTTTTTATTTTCCTCCCTCACCAGATCCCTGATCTGCTTTATTCCCGTGGGATCAAGGCCGGATACCGGCTCATCAAGGATGAGCAGGTCCGGATCATGCAAAAGTGCTCTGGCGAAGCCGAGTTTTTGCTGCATTCCCCGTGAGAAAGCCCCCACCTTTCTATTTATCACCTCAAGCAGGCCCACTGCTTCCAGAAGTTCCTCTATCCTCTTTTTTCTATTCCTCACCCCGTAAAGCTCGGCGAAGAAATCCAGATATTCGCCGGCAGTCATCTCCTTATACAGATATTGCTTCTCGGAGACAACTCCAATCCTGCTCTTAAGCGAAAGGAAGTTTCTGGAAAGTTCCTCGCCAAAAAGGTATATCTTTCCTCTACTTGGCTTTAAAATGCCCAGGAGCATGAGAATGGTGGTGGTCTTTCCCGCTCCATTTGGGCCGAGAAATCCGTAAATCTCTCCTTCTTCCACCTTGAGGTTCAAATTCCTTACCGCCCTAACTTCATCAAAATCTTTACACAGGTTCTCTGTTCGAATCATAGAATTTTCCTCTTCGTTATTTTGCCATATTATCTAACCTTCCACGTCTGCGGAGTGCATATGCTTGGCTGATCTGACAAGATAGACTATAGCGGTCAGGATGGCATGAGCGGTCATAGCAAAAAGAGAATATAGAGGAAATCCTGACAGGACACCCGCCAGGATGTAGAGCACATAAATATTTCTTCTTCCATCAAAACGCCTGAATGCACGGTCAAATTTAGCGTAGTCAGCGAGAGGAATCTTCATAACCATCCGAAACTGCATCGAACAATGCCGGCTGAAGGTATCAAATAGAAGCATCACCAGACAAAGCCCTAAGGGAAGAAGACTCCCGGTAAGATTAAACACTGCCCAGGAGAAGGCTATGTACCATGATTGCTCATATAAAGCATCAAGGGAATGCTCAAGCTCTCCCAGCTTGGTGACCATACCTTTTGCCCTGGCCTGTTTGCCATCCAGACCGTCAAGGATGTTCACCGCTAACGTAAGAAGGGAAGCAATTAGAAGCTGTCCTTTTAAAAACAAAAATGTTATCAGGAAAGCGACGACGTTGGTGAGTATGGTGAGTTGATTAGGCGTAATTGGCAGTTCGCAAAGATAGTAGATGAGCTTCTTCTCTATGGGTCTGTGTATGTACCAGGCAAGCACATCAAGGGTTCTTTTCTGGGTTCCCTCGATGAAGTGCTTTTTGGCAATTTTCAGGTCCTTAGGGGAACTTATCCGATACCAGAAGGGCTTTACATTTTTGCGTAAATCTGAGCGGTAAAAGGAAGAAAGAGAAACATCCAGACATCTAACATCTTCCTTTTTAAGGACCTTGTTGAGACAATTTGGCCAGTTGAGGTGATGGGAAAGCTCATCTTGTAGCTCGAGCAGAACTTTTCTCTCGCAAAGAGCTATGCCTGCATACACTCCCTTCCAGCCGGTTAAGCTATCCCCTATCTTTTGAACCCTTTCATCCTCGAAGACGACCTTAGGAGATCTTCCCGCACAACCCTTTTTGGGTTGACTGTCGCAACAGAGGCTTGTCTTTTTGCTGTGAAGTACCACCTCCAGAAGAGCAGGATCAAAGACACAATCTCCATCGATAATGAGAAAGAAATCATCAGCAACCTCCCTGATCAGGGAGGCAAGATCCACAGGTTTTACGAGTTTTACCCTCACACCAATCTTTTTCGCCTTCTCCTTTTCTTCTTTGAGGAGGGAAAAGTTCTTCTCTTCGGCTAAAATATTTATCTGCCTTATCTTCTTCGACCTCAAAAGATAAAAATTTCTTTTCAGAAGAGAAAGTCCACACAGCTTGAACAAGCTGGATTCTTTAAAGAGGATTATCGCCTGCATTCTCTCTCCCGGAGAAGTCTCTCAGCCCGGAGTAATTCTTCAGGTGTATCCACATCCAGCCAGAACTGTCCCTTCAAATCAAAGGCTCTGGCACCAAATTTCCTGGCGAACCTGTCCTTGGCATCGTTCCACTCTTCTTCGCCCTCCTCCAAAGCCTCCTCGAGCACAGGAAAGATCTTCCTCGAACACAGAAACAGACCACAATCCACAGCGTTATAATCCGTTAAATTCTTACCTATCCTCTTGACCTCATCCTGCTCAATGAAAACCTTAGTGGCTTCTTCGAAATCGACAAACCTGGGGTTTGAATCAACCACACAAACCAAATCCCCCAGATGCTGAGGAAAGTTTAAAAGGGGACCTGTGTCAAAAACATGGTCGACCATACTCAAAAGAAAATGCTCTTCCACGTAATCTCGCACACAGAAGACAGAAAGACCGTTACCTCGCCAAAATTCTTCATTCTCCACCCAGCTGATCTTCTTATCGCTGACCACCTCGCTTTCCAACAGGAACCTCTTTACCTGCTCAGCTTTATAGCCGACCACTATGACAAAATCTTTTATGTTAAGGCTGGTGAAGAAAAGAATAGCCCTTTCTATTAAAGAAAGCTCATTCACCTTAACTAAGGCTTTGGGAATTCCTAACCCGAGCCTCTTTCCTTCACCAGCCGCCAGAATTACCGCTTTCATCTGTCCAGTTTTCCTGCGATGAATTCCTCCACTCTCCTCCTGGCCTCAGAATCTGAATATTGGATCGGTGGATGTTTCATGGTATAGGATGAGATAGAGATCAACGCCCCTCCAATGCCTCTGTCCAGAGCGAGCTTGCAACACCTGATAGCATCCACTGCTACACCGGCGCTATTTGGAGAATCCTCTACAGAGAGTCTCAGCTCCAGATTAAGAGGAACATCTCCAAACTCCCTTCCTTCCATTCTCAGGAAACAAACTTTATTATCATTTTGCCAGGGAACATAGTCGCTGGGACCGATATGAATGTTTTCAGGGGGTAGAGGCTCATTCAGCTGAGATTGTACAGCCTCCGTCTTGGAAACCCTCTTCGAAGAGAGTCTGTGCTTAGCGAGCATATTCAAAAAGTCAGTGTTGCCTCCTGTGTTGAGCTGATAGGTCCGATCCAGTTTGACTCCTCGATCGACGAATAGCTTCGTCAGAACTCTATGAACAATGGTAGCACCCAACTGTGCCTTTATGTCATCCCCTACAATGGGAAGGCCTTTCTCCTCAAACTTCTTCGCCCATTCCTCATCGGAGGCAATGAAGACAGGTATGCAGTTCACAAAACCAACCCCTGCCTTCAGGGCTGCCTCAGCGTAAAACCTTGCCCCTTTCTCTGAGCCTACCGGCAGGTAATTGACCAGAATCTCGGCTCCACTTCGCTTCAGCTCCTCCACCACATCACACGGTTCTTCCTCAGCAACACGAAAGGCCCTTTCCTCATCGTAATCCTTCATATGCTCGGCCACCCCATCCATCACCGGACCCATTTTCACCGTCACCCCATAGTGAGGAACGTTCGGACAAAACACCTTGGTGCAGTTTGGCTTGGCAAAGATGGCCTCGCTCAGATCCTTGCCAACTTTCCTTTTGTCGACATCAAAAGCCGCTACCACCTCAATGTCGCTTATCTTATACCCGCCAATCTCAGGATGCATCAGACCGATTACCTCTTTTCCGTCTTTATAATACTCCAGTCCTTGAATCAGGGAACTGGCACAATTACCTACACCGGCAATGGCAATTCTTATTTTACCTTTACCCATTTTTACCTCCTCCTTTCAGTTTTTCGACTTCTGGCTCGGGAACGCGGACGGCTGCCACAGCTTTCGAGCTTTTTGAAAAGACCGCAAAGGTAAAAGGCTAATTTAATTTTAATAAAAACAGGCACCTTCGTCAAGGGTGGAATGCGGTGTTTTTACGATCATTCAGGAAAGCGGCGAAAGATTCTTTTCCTGCAGTCCTTGCAGAACTCTTTTCTCTTGCGGTCGGTATCGAAGAGACTGTTAGAAAAATACATAACACATCTTTTATTCTTGCAATGATTCAGCCCGAATGCATGGCCCAGCTCGTGAACGGCTTCCTTGGCAGCTCTCTCATAAAAGAGGTTCTCCTCATCAGGCAATCCATAAAACCCTTGCCTGAGTCGGGAAAGACCGATGAGGGCCACCTTACCGTTCAGCGAAGCTTCGCCAAAGACAAAGTTGAGGCCAGGGGTATACAGGTCCAGATCAGCTACCCCCAGGACCTTCTCTTCTTCTTTCCAATCCTCTCGTTCAAGCTTTTCCAGGATAAGATCAGCACAGTACTGATTCCTCTCCTCATTATAGGCATATTCAGGTCTTGAAAGCGCTCTTTTTATCTCGACACGGCAAGAAAAGATCCTCCCTACCTGAGAGACCAAATGTTCGAGAAGCTCCCTTTCAACTTTCCCGAGCGGAAGTAAATAGATTACTATAGCGATCCTCCCTGATTTAAGAAACTTAAGCTATTATCCTCTTTGCCCTCAGATAATCGGGGTTTTTAAGGGCCTCCAGGTCTTTTTTTACAAAATTGAGGCCAATCACGCAAAGGTCAAAGTTCTCAGCAAGCCTTCTAAAAAGAGGGGCCTGTTTCCTATATTCAGAGGTGCTAAATTCGGAAACCATGTAATATGACTCCTTGCCAGCCTTTATATAGTCCACGAAAAAATCAAGCCTGAGTGAACCTTTCAGCCTTTTCAGGCTCTCAGGAAATATGCCGGTCATAAATAAAGTGTAATCACCGATGTGTTTCCTTATCTCACGCTCCCTGTCAAATTGGCCAGTCTTCTCAACTCGACTGGACTCAATCAGCATCTCCCCAACATCCTCCAGTCTTCTTCCCTTAGCATCCCTGATTTTATATAGATTATCCACATAGGTGAAGTCCGTCAAAATCCCTGCTATATAGTCCACCAGATTCGGATCCACCAGCCCTATGACTCCGTAAAAGTTCTTCTCTGTTAAACTAAAAAACAGCCTTGATAAAGGATGATGCCTGGGAATTTTCTTAGGCATACCCTGACCTCCTTTTAAATAGTTTCATTGAAATATCTGTCAAAACGCAAATGCCAACCGCCATCTATACTAATCACCACGCCGTTGACGTACCTATCATTTACCAGATACTCTACTGCCGGCACGATGGCACTCGGGTCCATAAAGCTGGGCTTGAGAGGAGTATGTCTGTCGATATCAGAACGTATGTTGGGGAACCTGTCATAAAACTTCCTGGGTCCAGCGGTATTGGCATAGCCAGGGGCAATGGCGTTGACACGGATGTTATACCGGCCTAACACGCCGGCAAGTGTCTCCACTGTGGAAAGAGCCGCCCTCTTGGCTGCACTGTAAGCCAGAAGGTCATCCCTGATGGGCTGAAGCGCAGATTGTGATAAATTGTAGATGATGCAACCTGTATCCTTTGGAAGACCAGCTTCATCATAGCCGACCTTAGCGTATTTTTTTGCCATAACCTTAGCGGCAGCAATTGAAAGCTGAACCGGAACAACGGCAAATTGTTTAAACTGGTCGAGCATGTACTCGGAAAACTTCTCCAGGGGAAAATCAAAATATGGAACCTCAATCCTTCTGGCTGCACCTGCGTTGTTTACGACGATGTCCACCATTCCGAATTTTTCAACTGCCAGATCAACCATTTTCTCTGCAGCACCTTCGGCTGTGATATCCAGTGCCCGACAAATCACCCTACCCTCTCCCTCGCGGGAAAGCCCCTCTTTTATTCTTTTAAGATCAGCTGTTTTACCCCTGGCAAAGATGAGCACGTTAATCCCTTCTCTGACAAATGCTCTGGAAATTGCAAGACCAAAGCCACTCGTTCCCCCTGTCACTATGGCAACTTTACCTTCTTGCCCTTTCATCTTCCTGGTTTCCTCCTGATAAAGCAAGCGATATTTTCCCCCTCACTCTTCACTCTTCACACTTTACTCTTCACTCTTCACTCTTCACTAAACAGAGGTTTGAGAATGACCTTTAGCAGTCCAGGTCTTCCTTCAAGTAGTTCCTTAAAAACCCTGGGGCCTTCTGAGAGTGGTAAAACCTTGCTCAGGATAGGTGCAGGATTGATCTTACCACTGGTAAAAAGCTTTATACAGTCTCGATGCTCGCCTGCCGACGCATAAGTTCCACGAATGTTTATCTCTCGGCTGATAATATCTTGAAGACCTACCTCTACTCTGGGGGTAAGGTTCCCGATGAGCGTGACCTGGCCGTCACTTCGCACAATATCGAGAGCCTCCTTGACGGTCTCGGGAACACCGACCGCCTCCAGCACGACATCCGCTCCTAAGGAATCGGTCAGCTCCTTTACTCTTTCAGGGATATCCTCCTCTTTTGGGTTAAGGACCAGGTCTGCCCCCATCTGAGAGGCTATTCTTAATCGAGAGGAGTCAAGATCTACGGCGATAACGCGGCGGGCGCCTTTCAGCTTAACACAGGCAACCACAAGTAAACCAATTGTTCCAGCACCTATGACGATGACCGTATCCTCAGGATGAATGGGAGTTCGGTTAACGGCGTGAAGTGCCACTGCGCAAGGCTCAAGCATGGCCGCATATTCGAAGGAAAGCTCCTCAGGTATCGGGTAAACCACCCACCAGGGGGCAGCTACATATTCGGCAAAGGCGCCATGACGCCTGTAGCTTTTAGTTGAGACACCGAAGACCTGCCTTTTCAGACAATGATTGATCATTCCCAGACGACAAAAATGACACCTATTGCAAAATACGGTAGAATCGAACGTCACACGCTGGCCAACTTCAAACCTTCCCTTAGCCAAAGAGCCCACCTTTTCTATCAGTCCCGCTGCCTCGTGACCCATGATAAGAGGAGGAATTCGCCTTCCCGTCTTTCCGGTGTAACCATGAACGTCGCTACCGCAAATCCCACAGGCCTTAACTCTTATCAGAACTTCATCCTCACCCACTTGAGGAATTGGCACCTCGGTCATGCTCAACCTGTAAGGCCCGGTATACAGCAAAGCTTTCATTTTACGGTTCATAAACTTTTTCCTTTTCCTTGCCCCAGCACATCACCAGCACTTTTGAGAAAAGAACACCGGAGTCTACATTGAAGCCTTTAATATCTCAAGCAAAAGCTCTTCAGTTATTGGACAGGGATTGGTCTCCTTCAGGTGGCTGGTCGATTTTTCCACTCCCTTTAATATCTCAGAGAAGTCCTCCTCTTTAAGGTGGAAATCCCTCAGCCTTCTCGTAAGTCCGATGCGCTGACAAAGCCTGGACACCGCATCAACGGCAAGCTCTGCCGCAGATCTTGCTGACAGCCCCGAGGTATTCTCTCCTAAAGCCATCGCTATGTCAGCAAACTTTTCCGTAGCATAATCCAGGTTTCTTCTCATAACCTCACACAGGACCAGGGCAATTGCCTCTCCGTGAGCTATCCCAAACAAGGCTCCTAAGGGATGAGCCAGCATGTGAGCTGCTCCTGCTCCCGCGTTTAGGGCAATCCCTGCAAGATAGCTCGCCATAGCGAGGCTACCTCGTGCAGAGATATCATCCCCCTTTTCAACCGCTCGAGGCAAATCCTCACCTATCAACTTAATAGCTCGCAGGCCAATTCCCTCAGTGAACGGCTGGGCACGGCGCGAGACATAGGACTCTATAGCATGGCTCAGAGCATCTATGCCCGTCATAGCTGTAAGTTTGGGCGGCAGGCTGAGCGTCAATGAGGGATCAACTATGGCCAGATGAGGAACCATATAAGGATGAGCAACCGACTTTTTGATCCTTTCCTCCTTGTTGGTGAGTACGGACACTCTGTTTCCCTCAGAGCCCGTTCCCGAGGTAGTAGGAATGGCAATATAGGGCAAGCCTGGCTGCTCGATTGCTCTCTCTCCCATCTGATACTCACGGGCAGAACCGGGATTTTTCGCCAGGATGGCCATCATCTTCGCTGCATCCATCACGCTTCCCCCTCCCAGTCCGATTACCAGATCACAGCTTTCTCTCCGACATACCTTAGAGCCCTCATCTACAGTCTGAATGGAGGGATCGGGCTCAACCCCCTCATAAAGCGTCACCCTTATGCCTGAACCTTTTAGAAGCTTCATGGCCTTATCCAGAGCACCTGATCTGCGCACAGATCCTCTGCCAATCACCAATAAGGCACTGCGTCCCAACTTGCTTGCTCTCCTGCCAAGGCACTCAAGAGAGCCCTCTCCGAAGACCGTATCTCGGGGCAGGGTAAGCTCATATAAGTCATCCATTATTTTTACCTCCTCATTTTCTGAATATTTCCCTTTCTATCCTCTCGACCTGGAATCCCAATCCCGTGCCGCTTATGGATGAGGTCCTGGCCAGTCCATCTTTTATGCTGTAAAGCCCGGGATGTACCTTTGACTCGGGCTCGTTTGCTAAGGGAAAGAACTGGCGAGAGTTTGCCTCCACTCCCTTGATGGGGTGTATGCGAGCTGCCAGACCCACAGACTCTATCAGGGCAATGGAGGGATTGGTGAGGTCCTGTACCGCATAGGGAACTCCATAAAGCTCAGCCATAGCTATGAAGAGCAGATCCGATGAGAGGCACTTACAGCTCTTTAAGGCTATTCCTGACCAGCCAAGCTCTCTGGCCAGCTTAAAGTCCTCAAAAGAGGTCAAGCTCTCGTCGATTAGCACCGGCTTGAGCTTCGCCAGCGGCCGCATGTCCCAGCAATGTGCCTTAAGATCTCGCTCAGTCGGCTGCTCGAGGTAAAGAATTTCATCGAACACGCTCTTTTCCCTTTCCCTTAGCTTTTTAAGATACTCAATCATGTACTCGGGTGAGTCGCACTGCTCATTGGTATCAACGCTGAGAAAGGGATGTTCAGGAAGATCGGTCCTCACCTTCTCCCTTACCTCATGGTAGACCCTGGACACCTCCATCGTCCTTTCTATATCCCATAAAAGGTCCTGACCTGTAAGTTTGACCTTGAGACAGAAAACCCCATCCCTTTGAATCCACTCATCTAAGGAGTTGGGAATCCCATCCTGGGGAAAATCTGGGCCGACCTGTTGTCTTCTCAGAAGGTCAAGCCCGCCCACCAGGTGAAATATGGGTAGCTCGGGAAGGTAGTCCTGTCTTAAGAATTGGGATGGATAAACCTTCTTGAAGCATCTTCCAAGATAACGGGACAGGTCAAAGGACATATGCTCAGGACCATAACCGAGGTAAGAGTCTATACCGTTGACGTTGCCGAAGGCATCGTGTATGGCATGATCTATTGGACTTGCACAGATTAAAGCTCCGAGAGGTGGCATAACTTCGCCCGGACTCATCCTCTCGCATATCTCGAGGTTAAGACGCTCAAGGTCCTTCCTCGTCTCCATAAAGATCTCTATGGGATGGCCAAACTCTTTGTAGTCACACAAAAGCTTCGCATAGGAGTCGGTAAGCTGGCACATAACTTTATTCTTGGTGGAATGGGAGGCCTTTGAGATGGGCCAGGCCCAAAGGTCCATCAAGAACATCGCTCCCCAGCCAGTGGCCACCTTTCCTCTTCTATTTTCCACGGTTGCCTTCGCGTAAGCGATGGGAAGCTCATCCACGACCACTCGACCGAACTTCAAGGGAGTGCGGCATCGGGCATTTATCTTGAAGATATCTATGTTTTTTATTCTTATGTCACTGTCCATCCTTTGCCTCCGGCTAAACTAAAGGCCCCTCATTGGCAATCGCTTACCAGATCCCTACTCAATATCGAAGGACACCAGAATTTCTCAATGTATTCTACCACCAGCCGGGTTCCCTCCTCGTGGCTGACATAGGGAGGCATTGCCGGGTTATACATCGCATCGGTTAGATCCCTCACCAGGATCACGTTTATTTTCCATCTGACCATCTGTTTGATGCCAAAGGATCTTTCCAGAACGCACATATTTGTGTGAACTCCCATGATGATGAGGTTCTTGATGTCCTCTTTCTGCATGAAGTTGTAAATCTCCTGGCCATCATCGGAGATGCCGTCCTTTTCCTGGTCTATCTCAATTGCTGGATGCTGTCTGCTCCAGGCCCTATACCAGGGCTTCTCACCTGTATCAGATCCTCCATCGGAAGCATCAACCGGTAGCGGAGGATCAACGTGCTCTATTGGGGGCGGGGGAGCGACATAAGGAGCCTCGATCATTCTCCTTCTGGCGGGCGTTCCTGCATAAAAATCCATCGTCTCGGAGGGAGAGTGGATGATCCTGACGCCCTTTCTTCTGGCTACCTTGATGACCTCGTTAACTCGTGGTGCCATCTGGTTTATCCGCTCGCTCGCACCCCTGGACCAGTGTCTGTCCCACATATCGCAGATGAGAATGGCACTCTTCCGGCAGGGAAAAGATTTTCTGGTAGTTACCCTTTCCCATCGGTTATAACCATGAGCATCCTCTCGTAAGACGAAGCTGCGAAGATTAAGATGTAGCTTCTTTCCATCTTTCATCATTATTCCTCCAGCAAGGCCTTCGCCAGGATTTTCTCGGCCACCTCCATGGTCTTCACGGCGTCGGAAAAGTTTGATGCGGGCTGTTTTCCTGACTTGAGGCAGTCGATGAACTCACGGTTCTTTGCCTGAAAACCTGCGTAGACGTAAAACTCCTCGCTTCCAGCAACCTTGCGGGTATCGTATTCGACACCCCTGGTGTCACCATCAGCGTAAAGGTATCCCTTTCCCTCAGGATCAGCCTCAGCACATATTCCCGGTGCATGCATCTCGACCCTGAAGATGCGACGCCCGCTTGTCCAGCTGTTTATCATAACTCCTGTGGCACCGCTGTCGAACTCAAGGAGCGATGAGATAAAGTTGATATCTGGCACGAGGACTCGCCTCGTCAAGCTCTTTATCCTCACAACCTCACCACCACACATCCAGCGAAGCGTATCGATTGCGTGAACACCATCGTCCATCATATGGTCACGTGCCCCGAGAAATGGCTCAATATTGCATTTGTAGAACATACACACAGCATGGACAATTGGACCGCGTTTAAGACATTCCTCTTTCAGCTTCACCAGCATGGGACAGCTTCGACGCTGGAAACTCACCTGGGTGATGCAGCCTTTTTTCTCCGCCAGATAAGCCAAGGCACGCGCCTGATGGATGGTGATGCCCATCGGCTTTTCGATGTAGAGGTTCAGGCCCTCATTTAAGCACCAGAGCCATACATCGTACATCATATGTGGCTGTCCGATGGCATATACTGCATCGGGTGCGACCTCCTCAATCATCTTCCGGTAGTCGGTATATCTTTTTTCTATGCCAAACCTTTCGGCTGTCCTGCTTAAGCGATCCGGATCAAGATCGCAGATCGCCACCATCTCCACGTCATCAAAGGAGGCAAGTGACGGATAATGAACTCTGTTGGCCATACTTCCCGCACCTATCATTGCCACGCGAACCTTTCGGAAATCTTTCGCCATCCTTTTCTCCTTCAGGCAAACAGCGACCTGGCAAAGGCGATATCCTCGGCGATCAGGCGGTTAACTGAAGCCTCATCTGTGTACTCGGCCGTAAGACAGATGACCCCTTTATAGCCTCTTCTCTTCAGCTCGGCAGCTACCCTTGGCCATGAGGCGAGGCCCTGCCTTCCCGTAGTCCAATAGGGCCTCCATACCACATCCTCTGCCTCAGGACCGGTCACGCGTCGCCAGAAGGCATTCTTTAAGTTGACCATGCAAAGATGGGACCACACGATGTCGATGGCCATCTCCGGCTCCTCCCCACTTAAGGCATTGTGAGCGGCGTCCCACACGGCACCGATGTGCCTTGGGTCATATTTTTCGATGAGATGTCTTATGCCCATGGCATTGCAGACAAACCGGCCACAGTGATTTTGAATTCCGAGCTTTACGCCATATCTGTCCAAAATTGGCACGAGGGCATCAAGCTTCTTCTGAAGCTTTGCCTCCGTAGCCATATAGCCTTCCTCCTGGATGCCCACACAGATCCTGATTATGGGAATACCAGCTTCGGCACAGGCCGAGATGGTTTCCTCATCAGCTGGCCCGGCAACGCTGGTGACCTTTACGCCGAACTCGGAAAGCCCTCTGGCAACCCTGGGAAGGTCCTTGGTGACGTTTTCTGGCTCGACCTGAAATCCAGGTCTTACTGGAAGCTCAACTCCATCAAATCCCAGATCATGGACCATCCTCCCGAGTTCGCCTATCGGCATCTTCTTCCAGGGCTTCGTGAAGACGGAAAACGTAATCCTTTTCTCGCCCATTGTCTACTCCCATTTATGATTTCTTTTCCAAAATACACCTTACCGCCCTCCTCCACCCCTTATAAAGGCTTTCTCTTTTCTTTTCATCCATCCTGGGAACAAATAAGACATCACGCTTCCACAAAGAGGAAAGCTCATCTGTATCCTTCCAGAAGTCCATAGCCAGGCCAGCTAAGAAGGCCGCTCCTAAGGAGGTGGTCTCCAGGACGGCGGGCCTTTCCACGGGAACGTTCAGGATATCAGCCTGAAATTGCATCAGAAAATCATTTCTTGCTGCCCCTCCATCAACCTTTAAAGTCTTGATCCTCATCCCGCTTTCCCTTTCCATGACCTCGAGAACGTCCCTCACCTGGTAGGCTATCGCCTCCAGGGTAGCCCTTATGATGTGTTCCTTTCCCACCCCCCGGGTCAAGCCCAGGATTGCTCCCTTAGCCGACATATCCCAGTAAGGAGCCCCAAGGCCGGTAAAGGCAGGAACCACATATACTCCCTTTGTGTCCTCAACTTTGCGGGCCATATCCTCGGTCTCCTCAGCTTTTCCTATCAACCCAAGGCCGTCCCTTAACCACTGCACGGCAGCTCCAGCGGTAAAGACGCTTCCCTCCAGGGCATAGGCCAGCTTTCCGTTCTTGCCGCAGGCAAGAGTTGTCAGAAGGTGTCCAGACGAAGCCGATGGCCTTTTGCCCGTGTTGAGCAGGAGAAAACAGCCCGTTCCATAGGTGTTTTTGACCGTACCCGGGCTAAAACAGGCCTGGCCAAATAAAGCAGCCTGTTGATCACCTACTAAAGCTGCTATAGGAATACCCGGCTCTATTGGACCGTTAAGGGCGGTATAACCATATATTCCACTGGATGGCCTTACTTCAGGAAGCATTTGCCGGGGAACATCCAAAAGCTCCAGGAGCTCCTCATCCCATCTTAGATTGCCAATGTTGAAGAGCATCGTGCGGGAGGCATTGGTGTAGTCGGTGAGATGAAATTTTCCCGCGGTAAGCCTCCATAAAAGAAAACTGTCCACAGTCCCAAAGGCGATTTGGCCCTTCTGCGCCCTTTCCCTTAATCCCTTGAGGTGATCCAGTATCCACTTGATCTTGGTAGCGGAAAAATAAGCATCGACTACCAGTCCTGTCTTTTCCCTGATAGTTTCTCCCAGCCCTCTCGCCTTAAGCTTCTCGCATAAGGGTGCGGTCCTCCTGCATTGCCAGACGATGGCGTTATAGACGGGCCTACCGGTATCCCGGTCCCAGACCACGGTCGTTTCCCTCTGGTTAGTAATCCCAATGGCAGCAATGCTGCTTGAGGTAAGATTGCCCTTGCTCAACGCCTCCTCAATGCAGGACAGAGAGCTTTTCCATATCTCCTCAGGATCTTGCTCCACCCATCCAGGATGAGGGTAATACTGAGTGATCTCTCGATATGCCTGGGAAAAAACATTGGCGTTCTCATCGTAGAGTATGGCCCTGGTTCCTGTGGTTCCCTGATCAAGGGAGAGGATAAATTTTCGCTTCATTCCCCTTGCCTTCCGTCTTAAATTATATATTTTTTCAATATTTTGTAAATATTCCTCACCCTTCACTCTTCACTCTTCACTCTTCCCCCTTCCCCCTTCACCCTTCACTCTTCACTCTTTACTCTTCACTCTTTACTCTTCACTAAAGGCATTCCTTGACTTTTCCCTTCTCCATGTTATAATAACTTCCATGTTCAAAGACCTATTCAACTTCAGGATATTTGGCCATAGCTTAGGGATAGACCTGGGAACCAGCAACACTCTAATCTACGCCAGGGGTGAGGGGGTTATCCTGAGAATGCCTTCTGTATTAGCTGTCAGCCGCCGGAACGGAAAAGTCCTGGCAATAGGAGAGGAGGCCAAGAGGATGATAGGTAAAACCCCCCAGAATATCCTGGCTGTGCGTCCCCTGCAGGATGGAGTGATCGCTGACTTTGAGATAACCCAGACGATGTTCAAGTACTTCATCTCCCGGGTTCAGCGCCATCACATTCTCGTAGGTCCCAAGATGGTCATTGGGGTTCCCTCCCGGGCTACTGAAGTGGAGAAAAAGGCAGTAATGGAGATAGCCACAGAAGCTGGAGCACGACAGGTTCATTTAGTGGCTGAGCCGGTGGCAGCCGTCATCGGAGCAGATCTTCCCATATCCGAGCCCTTAGGTAACATGATTGTGGACATTGGAGGAGGAACCAGCGAAGCAGCCATAATCTCCCTGGATGGAGTGGTCACAAGTAACTCCACCCGGATAGCTGGAGATGAAATGGATCAGGCCATAGTTCAATATTTAAGAGAGAAACACAACCTGCTCATTGGGGACCAGATGGCGGAGAAGATAAAGATAAGCATAGGATGTGTCCATTCACCATCTCAGGAGAAGAAGATGAGGGTAAGGGGAAGGGACCTGGCTACAGGTTTTCCCAACGAGGTGGAGATAAGCTCAGGAGAGGTCAGCGAGGCTCTCTCTTCGGTGGTTAATACTATATGCGATATGATCGAGGCTACCTTGGAGCAGAGTCCTCCTGAACTGGCTGGAGATATAATGGAAAGGGGAATATGTCTTACTGGAGGAGGAGCCTGCCTTGCCGGACTTGACAAATATGTCTCTAAGAGAACCAAACTTTGCGTAAAGGTAGCTCCAGACCCTCTTCTTTCGGTAGTCCTGGGGACAGGTAAACTGTTAGAAGACCAAAATCTTCTATCTAACGTAGAGATGACCTCCACCCTGGAAAGTTAATCTTCGGGAGTGAAAAATTAAGCTAAAAATCCACTCAAAAGCAACCCTTTTAACCTTTCTTCTTGCATCTTCCCTCGTGCTGATGTTAATCTCCAACCACAAGAAGGACTTGCCTGCCCGGATCAGGGAAGGAGGCTATAGTTTCGTCGACCCCTTACGAATATCTTTTTTAACCTTAAAGAATAGACTTTTTGAATTTATGGAAAACTTTCAGGAAATTGAAAAACTGAGAAGTGAAAATCAAACGCTTAAGATAAAGATGGAAGAGCTTCTCTTTTATCAGAAAAACTATTATCAGGAAATAATCTCAGCCAATCAGCGGCTACGAGAGCTACTTGGCTTCAAGGAAAAGCAGCCTTATTCCCTTATCCCGGTGGAGGTAATAGCCTATGATCCACACAACTACTTCAAGGTCATCTTCATCGGAAAGGGAAAAAAAGAGGGAATAGAAAAGGAAATGGTGGTGGTTAACGCTCAGGGGTTGGTGGGAAGGGTGATCGAGGTTTATCCTCACCGAGCCAAGGTGCTCTTGATCCTGGATGAGAGAAGCAAGATAGGGGTTCGGGACCAAAGAACAAGGGATATGGGAATACTCCAGGGCAAGGGAGAAAAGGGAGTATGTGAGTTAAAATATGTCCTGAGCAGGGCTGATGTAAGGGTGGGAGATAAGATAATAACCTCAGGATTAGGAGGTCTTTTCCCCAAGGGAATTGTAGTGGGCAAGATTTGCGCCATAAAAAAGGACCCCAATCAACTGTTTCAAGAGATAGAGGTGGTACCCTCGGTGGATTTTGGAAAGCTGGAGGAGCTGTTCGCAATAAAAAGAGAAAAATGATGAAAAAGATACTTATCCTGATAGCTTCTGTCCTGCTCTGCCTTATTCTTCAGATTACTTTAATAGGAGGAGTTCAGGCTAAGGGAGGAAAGCCTGATCTACTTTTGATTCTTCTGGTCTTGTGGGCCTGGAATACTGATTGGAAGCAGGGCTTGCTGGCTGGCTTTTTTATCGGCCTACTCGAGGACATCCTCTTTTCCCCCCTGCTCGGCCTGAATGCCTTTTCCCTCTCGTTGACAGGATTCGTCGTCGGTGAGGTTAAAGAAAGGGTTTATGAGGAAAACGTGGTCGCCCTCCTCCTCGTGACCGCAGCAGCTTCTCTCTTGAATGGCATCGTCTTCTTTTCCTGGGCCCGGATATTTAACATCTTCTCCTCTTTTCTGGGAAAGATATCCTCACTTACCCTTCCCACCTCCTTGTATAACTGCCTTCTGATGTTCTTCATCTTCCTGATAAAGGGAAAGTTCGGCAGGGAGAAAATCCACTAATAGCTACCCTTAACGATAATTCTTCCTCCACGAGCGTTTTTCGCTGCTTCCCCCGGTAAGGTTGCATCAGAAAAAGCTATTCTATAACCTTGGGCACCCGGAACTGGCCGTATTTTCTTTGTGGAGCATTGGATAAGGCCTCCTCTGGTGAAAGAGAGCTTTTTTTCTCATCCTCCCTGAAGACATTCTTTACCGGCAAGACGTGCGAGGTGGGAGGAACATTTCGGGTATCCAGCTTCCTTAACTTTTCCACGTAGGCGAGGATTTCTCCCAGCTGCCGGGTAAACTTCTCCTCCTCTTCTTCCGTCAAGTTCAGCCTTGCTAAGTGAGCGATATATCTGACCTCTTCTCGATTTATTTTCTTTTCCTTCTTTTCCATATCTTCACCCTTTAACCTTTCTTAAACTCTCCTCATAAGGAGGCCTGCATATTCCCCTCTCTGTCACTATTGCCGTGACGTATCTGGCCGGGGTTATGTCAAAGGCAGGGTTATATACCTTTATCCCGCGAGGAGCAATCCTTTTGCCAAGTCCCTCAACTATCTCACTTGCATCCCTTTCCTCAATGGGAATTTCCTCTCCACAGGAAAGAGAAAGGTCAATGGTGGAAAGGGGGCAGGCCACATAAAAGGGAACTTTGTTCTCCCTGGCAAGCACAGCCAAACTATATGTTCCTATCTTATTGGCCACATCTCCATTGGCGGTTACCCTATCGGCGCCTACCAGGACCTTGTCTATCCTCCCCTGACGCATCAGCTCTCCGGCCATATTATCACAGATCAGGGTAACCTCTATTCCCTCCTGCATGAGTTCCCAGCTGGTGAGCCTCGCCCCCTGTAGAAGCGGGCGAGTCTCATCCACCCATACCTTTATCCTCTTTCCTTCCTGTTTTGCGGTGTAGATTATCCCCAGGGCAGTTCCGTAATCGGCGGTGGCCAACGCTCCGGCATTGCAATGGGTAAGGATAGCATCCCCATCTTCGATAAGGCGAGAACCCTCCTTTCCAATCATTCTATTGCAGCTTCTGTCCTCCTCCATTATCTGAAAGGCCTCGTTCTTGAGAGCTTCCTTGATCTCATCTATGTCCTTGTCCTTGTTCTTCCTGGCGCAGCTGAGCATTCGTCTCAAGGACCAGAATAAGTTGACCGCGGTAGGCCGGGAAGAGCCAAGATATTCCACCACCCTCGTCAACTCCTTCTCAAAATCGGAATAGCTTTCAGCCGCAAAATTTTGCATCGCCAGCACCACTCCAAAAGCTCCGGCAATTCCCAGAGCCGGCGCTCCCCTCACCTTAAGAGAGCAAATCGCCTCCCTCAGGCTTTCTACATCCTTGCAATAGATATACTCCAGCCTTTCAGGAAGCTTGCTCTGATCGATAATCTTCACCTGGCCATCTACCCATTCTATGGTATTCACAGGCATATCATTCCCCCTTACGGTGGTTAAAATGTCTTCGACCATTCCTTGCGGAATGCTCTTCCCTGAAAAAGAGATAAAGCAACCCCAGCTGTAGCTACTTTCCCCTGAGCGACTTAGGGAAATGACTTTTTTGCGAAGCAAAAAAGGAGGGCTCCCAGGAAGCGAAGGGGAAAGTAGCTACAGCATCCATGCGCAACCTGAAGGTTGCGGCTACCATAATCTTACGGTGATTAAAATATCTTCAACCATTCCTTCGGAATGGGCGGAAGCCTATGTTTCCCCCCTCAACGCTTCGCTGCTTTCCCTTATAAAACAGGTGGCATTTCACCCTTTACTCTTCACCCTTTACTCTTTACTCTTCACCCCTCACCCCTCAC